>CALMZY010000277.1 GCA_937870865.1 uncultured Lentisphaerota bacterium
GCTTCGCCTGCAGGTCGCGCTTGTGATGGTCGTAGACCAGCGTGATCGTGCCCGCGATCTCACCCCCGCCGACCTCGGCCCAGTGGTCGACCAACCGCGCCCGAACCATGTCCGCCAGCGCCTGCGAGCGGTTGGCGTAGCCCTTCTTCTTCGACATGGCGTCCAATTGATCCACCAGCTCGCCGTCCATCGACACACTGAAACGAACCACGGAACGGGGCTTCATAGTGTTACCTTTCTTTATATTCGTAACATCACACATTCCGCTGCCGGACGTCAATATCCTTGTTGAAGAACGCGCCGGGCCGGTGTATTGATAATGCATTATCAATAACAAACGCGCCTTCCGGGGCGCGTCCGGAGGGATAGAGCATGAGGAAACTGAGCGCATGGCTGCTGGCGGCATTGCTCGCGGGGCAGGCGGGGGCCGCAGAGGTCCCGCTCCGGATCGTCACCTCGTTCTACCCGATTCACATCGCCGTTCTGAACGTGGCGAGAAATGTCCCGGGCGTCGAGGTGATCAACCTGACACCCCCCATCACCGGCTGCCTTCACGATTACTCGATGACCCCGCAGGATCTCCGGACGCTTGCCCGGGCGGATGCGTTCGTGATCAACGGGCTGGGCATGGAATCCTTCCTGGACGAGGCGGTCAAGCGGCTGCCGTACCTGCGCGTCGTCGACGCCAGTCGCGGCATCAAGCCCCTGGACGACAATCCCCATGTCTGGGTCAGCGTCACGCTGGCCATCCAGCAGGTGCAAAACATCGCCGACGCCCTCGAGGAGTTCGACCCGGATCACGCAGAGCGCTATCGCGCGAACGCGGACGCCTACATCGCGCGGCTGGATGCCCTGCGCCGAAGAATGCGCGAAGGATTGGACGGGGTGAAAAACCGCAACATCGTCACGCTCCACGAAGCCTTCCCGTATTTCGCGAGGGAGTTCGGCCTGCGCGTCGTCGCCGTGATCGAGCGCGAGCCGGGATCGGAGCCCAGCGCGCGCGAACTGGCGCAAACGATCGACATCGTCAGGCAAACGGGCGCGCCCGCCCTGTTCGCCGAACCGCAATACCCGGCCAAGGCGATCGATACCATCGCCGCAGAAACCGGCGCGAAGGTGTACACCCTGGACCCGGCCGTGACCGGCCCGATGGAGCCGGGAGCGTATTTGGGGATCATGGAAACGAATTTGGAGACGTTGATAGCCGCTTTGAAGGAAGGACCCAGTCCAAGCGCCAGAGTCGAAGGTCCAAAGTAAACAACCTTGGACATTGGACTTTAGACTTTGGACTTCGCGAGTGGCTGATCGCATGGACAACAACATCACATCCGGCCATGCCGGCGCCTGCTGCACGCGGATCGAGAACCTCGGTGTCCGCATCGGCAATACGAACATCCTCGAGAATGTCGACCTGCACCTTCACTGCGGACAGCTCGTCGCGTTGATCGGCCCGAACGGCGCGGGCAAGACAACGCTCCTGCGCGCGATGCTGGGCGAACTGCCGCACTCCGGCCGACTGCATTTTCTGCCGGTTCGCAAGGTCGGCGGGGAAACCTCGCCGAGAATCGGCTACGTGCCCCAGAAGATCGAGATGGATCTCCTCGCGCCCATCACCGTGTGCGATCTCTTCGCCAGCGCCGTCTCGCGCCGGCCGATCTGGCTTGGCTGCCGCCGGAAGAGCCTGAAAGGGTCCCTCGAAATGCTCGCCGTCGTCGGCGCGGATGAACTCCTCGAGAAGAAGCTGGGTCAGCTCTCCGGCGGACAACTCCAGCGCGTCCTCCTCGCGCTCGCGCTGACCCCTGTGCCGGAAATTCTTCTCCTCGACGAGCCGGTCGCCGGCGTGGACCAGGCGGGCATCGAGATGTTCTACACGATGGTGTCTCAGTTCCGCCGCGCGTTCGACCTCGCCATCCTCCTGATCTCGCACGACCTGCCCGCCATCGCGCGCTTCGCGGACCGGATGGTCTTCCTGAACCGGCGAATCCTGGCCGACGGCACGCCGGCCGAGGTCCTGTCCAACCCGCGGGTCATTCAGACGTTCGGCTACGATTTCTCCGCCGCCGCCGGCCCGCACGCCGCCGCGCCCGTCCACCACGGAGGTGCATCGTGAACGCGTGGCACGCCCTGATCGGACAACTGCCGTTCGAGTGGGCGCAGTACGCGTTCATGCACAACGCCCTGCTGGCCATGATCCTGGTCTCGCCGCTCTTTGCCCTGCTCGGCTGCATGGTGATCAACAACCAGATGGCGTTCTTCTCCGAGGCCATCGGCCATGCCGCGCTGACCGGCATCGCGGTCGGCGTCGTGGCCGGGATCGCCAATCCGCTCTGGAGCATGATTCCCGTCGCCGTCCTCCTGGCATTCGCCATCACACTGCTGCGCCATCACAGCGCGGCGTCGGCCGACACGATCATCGGCCTCGTCATGGCGTTTGCCGTCGCGCTCGGTGTGGTGCTTCTTTCTCGCGGCGGGGGATTCGCGAAATATTCCAGCTACCTCATCGGCGACATCCTGACCATAACGCCGGGGGAAATCGCGGGCGCCGCGATCCTGCTCGCCGTGATCGCCGGCATCTGGCTCATCTTCTTCAACCGCATCGCGTTGACGTTCCTGAACCGCCCGCTCGCGAGGAGCCGCGGCATCAATGTCTGGCTGGTCGAAAGTCTGTTCGCCGCCGCCGTCGCGCTGGTCGTCACGGTCAGCATCCCGTGGATCGGCCTGCTCGTGATCAACTCCCTGCTGATCCTCCCGGCCGCCGCGGCCCGGAACATGGCGCGAAACACCGCGCAGTACCACGCCATCGCCGTCGTCGTCAGTCTCCTCTCCGGAATCCTCGGTCTGATCGGTTCCTACTATTGGAACACCGCCTCCGGCGCGACCGTGGTGCTCGTCGCCATGGGCTTTTTCGTCCTGTCGCTCGCCGGCCGCATCGTGCGATAGCCTCGCGGGTACGGTTGGGCGCGTTCACCGAACGCCCCAGAAAAAGTTTCCAATGTTTGGAAAAATCGGCGAAAATTTTTCCAAGGTTTGGAAACCATGCACATCAGCGAGCTACTCAAGACCGGAAAGCGCCCCCTGCTCTCCTTCGAGTTCTTTCCCCCGAAGGACAACGCGGGCATGGATGCGCTGAAAAACGCCGCGGCGAAACTGCTGTCGGCGGAACCGGATTTCGTGACGGTGACGTACGGCGCGGGCGGCTCCACCCGGCAGAAGACGCTCGATATCTGCGGCATGCTGAGCACCATGGGCTTTACGGCCCTCATGCCGCACGTGACGTGCGTCGGCCACACCCGCGCGGAGCTCGCGGACCTCGTCGACGAGATCCACCGCCGCGGCTTCCGGAACATCATGGCCCTGCGCGGCGATCCGCCAAAGGGCGAGACGGTGTTCAGGCCCGCGCCGGACGGCCTGGCGCACGCGTCGGACCTGGTGAAGCTGATCCAGGCGAGGCACGACGACATCTGCTGCGGCGTCGCCGGCTATCCCGAGAAGCATCCCGAAGCCGGGTCGCTCGATGCGGACATCACGAACTTGAAGATCAAGACCGACGCGGGCGCCGCATTCGTCACGACCCAGCTCTTCTTCGACAACCGCTTCTACTTTGATTTCGTCGGCAGGTGCCGCGCCGCGGGCATCCAGCAGCCGATCATCCCGGGTCTGATGCCGGCGCTGTCGTACAAGCAGATCCACCGGTTCGTGTCCACGTGCGGCGCGAGCGTCCCGCCGGCCCTGTCCTCCGCGCTGGAAAAAGCGGGCGACGACGCCGAGGCCGCATCCGCCGTCGGGATCCAATGGGTTGTGCGGCAGATCGACGACCTGCTGCGAAACGGTGTGCCCGGGATTCACCTCTACATCCTGAACCGCGCCAAGGTCGCGCTCGCGCCCGCGGTCACGGAATGCTTTGCGAGATACAGGGCCTAGTCCAAAGTCGAAAGTCCAATGTCCAAAGTCAGCGGACAACACTTTGGACTTTAGACCTTGGACTTTGGACTCATTCGTACCGTAGCGCCTCGATCGGGTTCAGCAGCGCGGCTTTCCGCGCGGGCCACAGGCCGAACACGATGCCGATCAGCGCGGAAAACAGCGTGGCCAGAAGCACCGATTGCAGCGACACGCTCGTGGCCCAACCCGCGAACTGCGACATGCCGGCCGCAATGCCCCACCCCAGCGCGACACCGATCAACCCGCCCAGGAGACTGATCACCAGCGCCTCGGTGAGGAACTGCGTGAGGATATCCCGCCGCCGCGCGCCCACGGCTTTCCGCAAACCGATCTCGCGCGTGCGCTCGGTGACCGACACGAGCATGATGTTCATGATGCCGATGCCGCCGACGACCAGCGAGATGACCGCGATCGACGCGAGGAGAACGGACATCGTCTGGCTGGTCGCGGTCAGCATCTGCCGGAACTCGGCCAGGTTGCGGATCGTGAACGCATCCTCGGCTTTCGCCGGCGGAATTCGATGCCGCCGGCACATCACGTTCTTGATGGCCGTCTGAGCCGCGTCGATCTCCGGCTCGCTGGCAATTTCGATGCTGACGTGGTCGATGTAGTCCTTGCCGAACAGGCGGTACATGGCTGTCGTGACGGGAATGATGATCACGTCGTCCTGGTCGCGCCACCGGTCCGCCCCTTTTTCGGGCAGGATGCCGACGACCTGGAAGGAGATCCGGTTGATTCGGATAAAGGAACCGATGGGGTTTCTGTCGCCGAACAACTCCTTCATCGGAGTCAGCCCGATCATCGCCACGCGTGAACGCTGGAGCACGTCGTCCTCCGTCACGAACCGCCCGACCTGCGGGACGGACGCGCGGATCAGCGCGTAGTCCGGCAGCGTCCCGGTGACCTGGGTATTCCAGTTCTTTCCTTCGTACACGACCTGCGCGCTCCCGTTGACCATGGGCGCGATGCGGGCGATGGACGGTACCTCCTTCGGCAGCGCGCGAACGTCGTCGAGCGTGATGCGGCTTGCGGCCTGCGCCGCGATACCGCGGTCCCGGTCCGAGCCCGGCATGAGCATCAGCGCGTTGGAGCCCATCCCCTCCAGTTGCTTGCGGATGGATTCGCTCGCGCCCGTCCCCAGCGCCAGCATCGCGATCACCGCGCCGACGCCGATCAGGATGCCCAGCATCGAGAGCCCCGTCCGCACCTTATTGGCGCGCAGCGTCCGCAACGCCTGGTGGATCAGACCGCCGCCGCGGCGGAGGTGGGCAAGCAGAGGAACGCCGAACGTCGAACGCCGAACGTCCAACTTCGAAGCTGGGTGTTGGGTGTTGGATATTGGGTGTTCGGGACCCGCGCGCTTGCGCTCGTCTGAAACCACCATTCCGTCCCGCAGCGTGATGACCCGCTCGGCATACGCGGAGATATCCGCTTCGTGCGTGACGAGGATCACCGTTTTTCCCCGGCAGTGCAGTTCCGCAAGAACCGCCATGATCTCCGTCGCGCTGGCGGAATCCAGGTTCCCCGTCGGCTCGTCGGCCAGGATCAGCTCGGGGTCGTTCACCAGCGCGCGGGCAATGGCGACGCGCTGCTGCTGGCCGCCGGACAGCTCGTTCGGCTTGTGCGCCATGCGGCGTTCCATGCCTGTATCGCGAAGCAGTTTTTCCGCCCGGGCCATGTCCACGCGGCCCACGGAATACAGCATCGGCATGACCACATTTTCCCGGGCGGTCGTCCGCGAAAGAAGGTGGAACTGCTGGAAGACAAATCCGACGCTCCGGCTGCGCAGGACGGCGAGCTCGTCTTCGCTCAGGCTGGACACCTCGCGGCCCATCAGGCGGTAGCTTCCCGAATCCGGCCGGTCCAGCAGGCCGATCACGTGCATCAGCGTCGATTTGCCGGAGCCGGACGCCCCCATGATCGCGACGAACTCGCCGCGTTCGACCGTCAGATGGATCCCGTTCACGGCCGACACCGTGGTGTCGCCCATGCGGTATTCGCGACGGATGTTGGACAGCTCGATCATGGGGACTACCGCGTCCTGCGCCGGCCGAACGGCATGAACGGGTTCGTCTTCTCGTCGCCGCCGTCGGACGTCTGCACCTTCGGCGACAACACCGATTCGCCCTCCGCGAGGCCGCCGGCGATTTCAAAACTTCTCCCGTCGGTTTTGCCGACGGCGATTTCGACGGACTTCCGTCCATTCGGGTTTCGCGAATCGCGCTGCCACACCACCCGGCGCCCGCCCTCGTCGTGTACCGTCTCCGCGGGAAGGACGAGTACATTCGTCGCCGTCACCGCCGTGAACGCGACGCTGGCCGTCATGCCGCTTCGCACAAAGCCGGGCATGTTCGTGGGAAGAACCTCCACCTTGTAGATGGTCACGTTCTGAACCGTTTCCGCCTCATACGAGATCCGGCTGACCGCCGCATCGAACTGCTCGTCGGGATAAGCGTCCAGCGTCACCGTGACGGGCTGGCCCAGGGAGACCTGGGCGAGATCCGTTTCGTCCACCTGCGCTTCCACAATGAGCACGTCCGACATCACCAGCAGCGTGTCGCCGGCGGCCACCGTCTGGCCGGGCTCGACGTCACGCGCGATGATCGTTCCATCGAGCGGAGCGATGATCGGCGTGGCCTTGTAGATCTCCTGCCAGTGCGCGAGCGCCTCGGGCCCCCGCGCGCGGGCGGCATCCAGCAGCGCGGCGCGGTCGGTCGAGCTCATCCAGGCGATCGTCTGGCCCGCCTCGACCTGCTCACCCTCTTGTACCAGCACGTCCTCCACGCGGCCCGCGATGGGCGGCTTGATCTCGAGCCGGTTCTGCGGCCGCACTTCCGCCGTGGACTGGACGGTGACTTCAATGTTTCCGCGCCCGACCTTGACGGTGCCGTAGGTCTGTTCCGCCCCGGCGTTTTTCTTCGCGCTCGACGTCCAGTAGTAATAGCCGGCGGCGGCAAGCGCGGCGAAAACCACGATCCAGAACACTAGTTTTTTCATAAACTGCCTCCGGTGCAGAAGCGCCTTCGAGACGCGGCACGCATGCCGCATCTACCTTATTCCGGCAAACGGCTCTTCCCCTGCGCTTTCTCCCAATTCGCCTCCGCGGTGACGGCATTCCGCCGTCCCGCGAGGTCGCTCTTCTGGCTGCTGATCAGGTCGTTTTCGATCCGATCCCAATCCTCGAACGAAATCATCCCCGACGCATACTGGCTTCGCCCGATCTCGGCGCGGACCTCCTCGGCTTCCAGGTAGGCCGCGTTCACCCCGGCCTGGTCCACGGCGTCGGCATAGTCGGCCAGCGCCTTCTGGAGATTCGCCACGATGTCCGCATCGGCCGCTCTCAGGACGGCTTCCACCCGCGCCAGTTCCGCCCGCGCGCCGCGCACGTTCATGACGTTCTTGCCGCCCTGAAAGAACGGGAAACTCATCGTCAGGCCCACGAACCACTCGTCCTGCTCGGGCATCCAGTCTTCACCGTTCCGACCGGCCGAGGCCTTCGCCGCGATTTCGGGGAAATACTGGCTCTTCGCGGACTCCACGCCGGCACGCGCGACCAGGAGCTGGGCCACGGCACGCCAGTGCGCGGGCGTGTCGGCCGCAAGGGCTTCAAAATCGGCCTCGGCGTCCGGTTTTCCGGCTTCCAGTTTTCCCACAACTTCCACGCCTTCGCTTTCGTCGCGGCCCAGCACGCGGGCCAGTTGCCGGCGCGCAACGGCGTGATATCGCTCCGCCTGGGCGACCCCGAACTCGGCGTCGCGCGACGAGGCCTGCGTGAGGAGAAACGCGCCCTTGTGTTCGCGCCCGCCCTCGTAGCGAAGCTGGATGAGGTCCAGGTTTTCGGTGCGGCGTCTCGCGATCTCGCGCGCGAGCGTGACCTGCTCCTGCGCAAACAACAGGCTGGCGAACGCGCTCCGCACATCGCTGCTGAGCGTTGCGCGGCGCTCGGCGAGATCGGCTTCGACGGATTTAAGCCGCGCGGCGGCGGCGTCCACGGCGGCGCGGTTGCGTCCGCCCGTGTACAGGCTCTGGCTCGCGGAAACGCCGTACGACGCGCTGTCGCGCGTCGTGGAACTTCCGTCGTCAGCGGACTCCGCACCGCTCCGGCTGCCGCCCGCGTTCGCCGACACCTGGGGCAGCATATCGCCGTAACTGGCCTTGTAGTCGTAGCGGGCCTTCTCCGCGGCCGCCACCGACGCCGCGAGGTCAGGGTTGTTCGCGGCCGCCTCCGCGAGGCAGTCGTCGAGCGTCAGGGATCCTTCCGCCACGGCCAGGGATGCCGACGCAAGCAAACACGCAATCAGCACGACATGTTTCATAAAAAACATCCGGATACTACCCCCGCCGCCGGAGCGGGTCTAGAAGGTTGTGCCTTCGCGGCTTCTCAACGAACAACGTGCGCAGGCTTCAATTTATTGCACGATGCGTGTACGTTTGAGCTATTCTTGCTTGGAGGGCCCATGAAAAAGTTTGCCGCTTTCTGCGCCGCATTGCTCTTGGCCGGGTGCGTGACAAGAGTCGAAAAACCGTCCCCGGCGCCCGCCCGAGAGGATCCGTACACCGCCCTCATGTACGAATTCATGAAGGGCGCGCCCCTGCCCGAGCCGGCGTTCCAACTCGCCCAGCCCGGATCGCCGGATCCCGTGGACTACACGAAATACGGGATTTTCAAGAACCTCGGCACCGACGATTACCAGTACAGGCTGACCAATGCGGCCGGGCTCATGCAAGCGGTCGGGGAAGGCATTTTCCCGAACGAGGACGGGGTGTTACGCGACCCGGCCTACAGCCGGCTTCTGGAGCGCGGCATGCTCGAAACGCGGCACTGGGATGCGCTTCAGATGGCCGATCCCCAGGCGGCGTTTTTCATTTGGGCCCAGTCGTCGGAGGAACCGGGGGTGAAGGCGTACTTCACCGCGATGGCCCTCGAGAACGCGAACCTGATCGTCCCCGCGATCAAGGCTTACCACGCGGTCCTCGTCCACAACCCGCGGTCCGCGTGCTGGAGCGCCGACGGCTCGTTCGTGTGGTATGTCGCGCCCGCGGCGTTGTCCAACATCAAGCGGTTGTGCAACGAATACCCGGGGCTGGGGCTTTGGATTGAGGGCGCCGATTGGAGCATCCAGAACGAGAGGGACACGGATCTCGACAACGACATCATCTGTGTGAAGCCGGGAACCCTTGTCAAAAAGGCTCCCTCCGAGCGCCTGCAGGGTCTGCCCGATCTGCGGACGCTGCAGGTGGCGGAACGACGGGGAACGGGCAAGGTTCAGGTGGTGAAGTACGCGAACGGCCACTGGCAGCTGCTCGTGGACGGACGGCCTTTCGTCGTCCGCGGCGTCACGTACAGCCCGACCGAAATCGGTCTTAGCCCGCACAACCACCCGTACTTCGGGAGCACGTGGCAGTTCACGGACAAGAACGGCAACGGGAAGGCGGACGCGCCGTACGATGCGTGGGCGGACAAGAACGCCAACGGCGTGCAGGACGCCGACGAGCCCGCCGTCGGGGATTTCCAGATGCTGAAGGACATGGGCTGCAACGCGATCCGCATGTACCTGCCGACAACCAAGGAGGCCACGTATGACCCGACCACCGTCAACAAGCCGCTCCTGCGGGACATGCACGATCGCTACGGCATCTGGTTGATCGCAGGCGACTTCCTGGGCGCCTACACGGTCGGCTCCGGCGCGCCGTGGCTGATCGGAACGGACTACAACCACCCTGGGCAGCGCGCCCTCATGAAGGAGGTCGTGCGGCAGAAGGTCCTCGACCTGAAGGACGAGCCGTTCCTCCTGATGTGGCTCCTCGGCAATGAGAACAACATGAACGCGGACCACTCGGGCGTGAACGCGACGCGGACGAACGCGGGCTCGGAGCCGAAGGCGTGGGCGGAGTTTCTCAACGAGGTCGCGGAGATGATCCACGAGATCGACCCGAACCACCCCGTGGCCATCGGCAACCTCGGCGCGGGGCTCGCGGAATATTACAACCGGCACGCCCCGGCCATCGACATCTTCGGCATGAATGTCTACATGGGCGAAGGCGGCTTCGGCAACAGCTGGAGCGACGCGCGGACGAAGTTCGACCGGCCGGTGATGATCACGGAGTACGGCTGCGACGCCTATGCGGACGGCAAGGGCCCCGACGAGGCCGCGCAGGCGAAGTATCACGAGGGCTGCCTGCGGGACCTCGTGCTGAACCAGGCGGGCGGCGAATTGGCGGGCAACTCCATCGGAGGCATCATCTTCCAGTATCCCGACGAATGGTGGAAGGCCAACGACGACCCCTTCACGCAAAACATCAACCCTCAGGGCAATGCGCCGTTTCCGGATGGAAAGACGCACGAGGAATGGTTCGGCCTCGCCGGCCAGGGCAGCGGCAGAAACAGCCCGTTCGAGCGGAACCTGCGGCAGGCGTACGAGTACTACAAGAGCGTGTGGGGAACGGCAACGGATTGAACGTCGAACATCGAACGCTCAACGTCGAACGTCGAAGTTCGGAGTTGGGCGTTCAACGTTCGGCGTTTGCGTGCGTACGCGGGCGACCGCCCATTCCGCGTGTTCCCGGATCAGCGCATCGGAATCACGCGCGGCCTTTTCCAGAACCTCGAGCGACGATGAATCCCGCGCGTTTCCCAGGGCCACCGCCACATTTCTCAGCAGGCCGCTGCGCTTTGCGCGCAGGACGGGCGTTCCGGCGAACCGCTCGCGGAAGCCGTCTTCGTCCAGCTCCATGAGGTCTGCGAGTTTGGGGGCGCAGAGGTGTTCATTAAAGCGCAGGAATCTTGCCGCCGCGCCACGAAGGGAGGTGGCGGGGGCTTGAACGTCGAACGCCGAAGTTCGGAGGTGGGCATTCCGCGGGCAGGCCTGCTGGCATTCGTCACAGCCGAAGATCCAGTTGCCCATCTTCGGGCGGAGCTCTTCCGGAATGGCGCCCCGGTGTTCGATTGTGAGGTAGGACAGGCACTTCCGGGCATCCAGTCCATACGGTTCCACCAGCGCGCCGGTTGGACAGTGCGTGAGACAGCGGGCGCAGTCTCCGCAGCGATTGCCAATTTCCAATTGGCCATTGGAAATTGGAGATTGGCTATCGATCTCGGCGTCCAACAGAACTTCACCCAGAAACAGGTACGATCCGAAATCCGGATGAATCAAATTCGTGTTCTTTCCCACGAATCCCAATCCCGCGTGCGCCGCTAAATCCCGCTCCAGGACCGGGCCGGTGTCCACGTTCACGCGGACCCCGGTGACCCACCCCGTCTCCTCGCGCACGAAGGCCGCAAGCTCTTCCAGCATCGGCCGCATCACGTCGTGGTAGTCGCGGCCCCACGCGTAGCGCGAGATGCGGCCGCGGGCCGGGTCGTTCCAAATCATCGGCGGCGGGTCCTGGACGAAGTAACTGAGCCCGCAGACGATGGCGGTTTTGGACGAAGGGCGGACGCGGCGATCTACATCCTTCCCCATCCAGGTCATGCCGGCCGCACGGCCCGAGTCCAGCCAGCGTCGGAACTCCCCGCCGCTCGCCGGTTGAGCAGGCCCGACACCCGCCGTATCGAAACCGACGGCGGCCGCCTTCTCCAGAATCTTGTCGATCAGGCTCATTCTCAGACGCGGCATCCCCGAGTCATTGTGAAGCGGCCGGCCTTCGGATGGCCGCTTCCACGTTTCCGGATATTGTTTGACCGATCTTGGGGGCGTATGCAAGGCTTTCGGCCATGACCGCACAGCCGAAGGCACCGTCCCGCCGTCCCTATACGCTTCACATTATTTCCGACGCCACGGGCACGCTGGCGCGATCGGTCATCTCCGCGGTGCTGACACAGTTCCCCGATCTGCAGGCGAAACAGATTTACCATGTCTTCACCCAGGGCAGGGAAGATGTGGAGAGAGTCATCCAGTCGCTCGGCAAGAGAAACAACCTCGTCTTCTACGCCCTGCTCGATCCGGAAGCCAAGCAGGCCATCAACGTCGCGTGCGTGACCCGGAAAATCCCGCATCACGATCTCACCGGAGCGCTCGTGCAGTTCATCTCGGATCACACCGGCGTTCTCCCCGTGAACAATCTCGGACGCCTTCACCAGGCGGACGTCGACTACATCGAGCGGCTGGAGGCGATGAAGTTCACGGCCCAGCACGACGACAGTCTCCGGCTCGACACCCTGGACCAGGCCGACATGGTGATCGTCGGCCTCAGCCGATTGAGCAAGAGCCCGACGGCGATGTACATGGGCTCGCTGGGCTACAAGGTCGCCAACGTCTCGATCGCGCCGGAAACAGGATTCCCGGCCCAGTTGGACGCCGTCCGGAAGCGGATCGTCGCGTTCACGATCCAGCCGAAGCTTCTGCGCGATATCCGGCTGAAGCGGCTCAAGGGCTATCACGTCCCTTCGCCGGCCGGCGGGCCGACCGACTTGAAGTATGTGGATCAGCGCGCCGTGATCCGCGAAGTCATGGACGCCGAACGCGAGTATGCCCGGCGGGGGTATCCGATTCTCGACATCACCTCGATGACCATCGAGGAAATCACCGCGAACGTTTTGCGCCTGCTGGGAACAAAGCGGAAGAACATGGCCTATCACTGACCCATGCGTCTCGAACACCATGTGATTCTATCTGTGACGTTCGCCGGCCTCCTGCTGGCGGTCTTCCGGTCCTGGGAAATGGCCGTCGCATCGCTTCTCCCGGGCGTTCTTCTGGACGCGGACCATGTGCCCGATTTCCTCGTCCAGAGCCGCGAGCGCTTCACCCCGCGGCGGCTGTTCATCGCGGCCTACGGCAGAACGTTTCCCAAGGCCTACGTCCTTTTGCATGGCTGGGAGTGGGTCTGCCTCTGCGGCCTGCTC
>CALMZY010000278.1 GCA_937870865.1 uncultured Lentisphaerota bacterium
TTCGACATCAGCCTGCGGCCGGCGCAGTTCGGCGATTTCGTCGGCCAGGCCAAGGTCCGCGAGCGGCTGGAGCTTTTTGTGGACGCGGCGAAGGGCCGCAAGGACGTGCTGGATCACGTCCTGCTTTCCGGCCCGCCGGGACTGGGCAAAACGACGCTGGCATACATCCTCGCGAACTCCATGAAGGTCAACATCAAGTCGACCTCCGGCCCGGTCATTTCCAAGCCGGCTGACCTCGCCGGACTCCTGACGAATCTCGAGAAGGGCGACATCCTGTTCATCGACGAAATCCACCGCCTGCAAAAGTCGGTGGAGGAGTACCTGTATTCGGCGATGGAAGATTACGTCATCGACATCATGATCGACCAGGGGCCGCACGCGCGTTCGGTGCGCCTGAACCTGCCGCGGTTCACGCTCGTCGGCGCGACGACCCGGAGCGGCTTGCTGACGGCGGCGCTGCGGTCGCGGTTCGGGCTGAACACGCGGCTTGATTACTACGAAGCCGGTGACCTGCAATCGATCATCAAGCGATCGGCCCGGATCCTGAATGTGGATGTGGACGAGGATGGGTCGGCCGAAATCGGCAAGCGCGCGCGCGGAACGCCCCGCATCGCGAACAATCTTCTCCGCTGGGTCCGCGATTACGCCCAGGTCCGCGCGGACAACAAGATCACGAAGCCGATCGCGGACAAGGCGCTTTCGATGCTCGATATCGACGAGCACGGGCTGGACGAAATGGACAAGCGCATCCTCGAAACCATTCTCCATAAATTTGCCGGCGGCCCCGTCGGCGTCAACTCGCTGGCTGTGTCCGTCGGCGAAGAGCCGGACACGATTGAAGAAGTCTACGAGCCGTTCCTGATCCAGGAAGGCTACCTGAAGCGCACGCCGCAAGGCCGCGTCGCGACCGACCGCGCGTACGAAAAGTTTGGACTAAAGCCCGGCGGAAAGCAGAAGGAGCTGTTCTAGACAGCAGGGGCAGAGGCCGGACCGGAGTGCGGCAGCGGCCACTCAAGGAGGGGTGACGATGATTGTATGCCTGGTGATCCTGACTGTCCTCATGCTGATCGCTCTCTCCGACCTCAGGAAGATCAAGCGCGAGTTGGGCAACGTGTCCGACTCGCAGTCCGAGCTCAGGCGGAAGTTGAACTCTCTCATCGCCCCCTCTGCGCCAAAGCCGCAGGCCGCCGCCCCCGCTGCTCCTGCCGCGCCGGCAGCGCCTCCGTCTCCGCCGCCGGTTCCGCCGGCGCCAAAGAAGGTGGTGGAATCATGTGCCAAACAGGAAGCAGGGCCGGGGCCTGAATGGAAAGAGCCGTATGTCCAACCGAAAGCGCCCGCCCCGGAGCCCGCCGCGGCTCCCCAGGCCCCTTCTCCATGGGTGGAGTCGGCGCTGGAGATTCTGCGAAGGATCTGGAGCTGGATCGTTGTCGGCGAGGAGTTCCGACCGTCCGGCGTCTCGATGGAGTATGCGGTCGCCACGACGTGGCTGATTCGCGCCGGCATTATCGCCATCGTGACGTGCGTCGGCTACTTCCTGAAATGGTCGATCGACCGCGGGATCATGGGTCCGGAAGCGCGGGTTGGGCTGAGCATCTTCTTTGGCCTGGCGCTGCTGATCTCGGGGGTGCGGTTGCTGGGGCGCAAGTGGCACCTCCTCGGCCAGGGTTTCATGGGGGGTGGGATCGCGATCCTGTACTTCAGCGTCTTCGCGACGGGGCCGCTCTACCACCTCGTTCCCAACACGGCCGCGTTCGGCTTGATGGTGCTGATCACGGTTGCGGCGGGCCTTCTCTCCGTCCGGCTGGACTCGCTGCTGGTTGCGATTCTCGGGATCATTGGCGGCTATGCGACGCCGATTCTCCTGCGCTCTGATGTGCCGAACCTGCCGGCGTTGTACGCGTACCTCCTGCTGCTCGGCCTGGGCATACTCGGCATTGCCCGCGCGAAGCCGTGGCGCCTGCTGAATTACCTCGGGTTCATCTTCACGTATGTCCTGTTCATCGGGTCGCTCCCGGCCGACTGCAAACCGCAGTTCGCGCTGATCATCACGTTCCTCTCGCTGTTCTTCATCCTTCATTCGTCGCTGGTCCTTCTGCACAACCTGGTGCAGGGCGCGAAGGCGACGCTTCTCGAAATCATCCACATGCTGGCGAATGCCATTGTCTATTCGCTGATGGCCTATTGGATCATCCGCGGGGCCTGGGGCCGGCCGTTCCCGGCCCTCATGACGCTGGCGGTGTCGGGGTTCTACATCGCGCATGTCTGGATCTTCCTGCAGAGGAAGATCGCGGATCGCCGCCTGCTGATCGCGCTCCTGGCCCTGTCCGCGTTCTTCGCGACGATCACCATGCCGCTCGCGCTGGAAAAGGAAAGCCTCACCATCTCGTGGGCGCTTCTTGCCCTGATGTTCCTCTGGCTTGGCGTGAAACTCGACAGCCCGTTCCTCCGGCACTCGGCTCATGCCCTCTACCTGCTCGTGTTCGGCCGGTTGGTCCTGTTCGACCTGCCATCGCGGTTCCACCTGCTGGGACGACCGGCTATGCCGATCGCCGACTACTGGAAAGGGCTGGCGGACCGGTTGTGGACGTTCGGCCTGTCGATCGCATCCATCTTTGCCGCATTCTTCATCGAGAGACGGTTCTCTCCGAAGCCGGAGCCGGCGGCCGTGGAGCCGCCGCCCCGGAGTTCGACGTGGGGGGTGGGGGCCAGTGTGCAACACGCTCTCTACTGGTTCCTTGCGTTGTTCATCTTCGCGTACCTCCAACTCGAGACCTACACGGTGCTCGGCTACTTCCTGCCATTGCGCCTCCCCGCGATGACGTTGCTCTGGTGCGCCATGGCCGGGTATTTCCTGTGGCGCTACCTGGTCTCTCTCCGCCCGAGCATGCTGGGAGCCCTGCTGATCTTCATCTCCGTGGCGGTGATCAAGACGCTCCTGGTCGATTTCGACTCGTGGGACATCTGCCCCTTCGGGTACTTCGGCATCGAATACACCGCGCTCCACGTGCTGATGCGCTGGCTTGATTTCGCGGGCGTGCTCGGATTCATGGGGGTCGCGTGGTTCTTCTTCAACCGGCGGCAGGAAGGTTTCAGTCTCCATCGACAATTCGGCTACGGCGGCTTGATCCTGCTGTTTGTCTTCATGACGCTCGAAACGCGCAGCTTCCTGTACTGGCGCGTGCGGGAGTTCCTCGAGGGCGGAACGTCGGTGCTGTGGGCGTTGTTCGCTGTCGGCTTCCTCGCGGGCGGTATCTGGAAGGACATCAAGCCATTGCGCTTCGCAGGGCTGGGTCTCTTTGTCGTCGTGGTCGGCAAGGTGTTCCTCGTTGACCTCGCCGGCATGCCCACACTCTACCGGGTGGTTGCCTTCATGGCCGTCGGGATGTTCCTGCTCGCCGGCGCGTACGCATACATCCGTGCCAGCAAGGGGTTCAACAGGGAACCCCAGAAGGAGTCGTGAACGATGAGGACGAGAAGAGTTCGAGCGTTGTCGGGCCTTGTGGTGGCGCTTCTGTTTGCGCCGGTCGCGCGCGCCGTCAGTCCCGCGGATTTCCCCTGTTACAAGGAATTGAGGGCGCCGGCGCAGGTCGGAGGCGGGTTCGGTCGCGTGGTGCTGGACCAGGACATCCTCTCGCAGATCAACGCCAGTCGGACGAACATCCGGTTCTTCGATGAGGAAGGGAAGGAGGTTCCGTTCCTCCTTCGCGTGACCACCGGCACCACGAACGTGGTCCGTGAAACCGAATTCTCGGTGAGGACGGAGTCGTTCAAGGAATTGCCCGGCAATTGCGCCGAGATCGTTGTTTCCCGGCAGACGAACGATCCGGTCCCGAACGTCGTTGTCCTTCGCAGCTCGCAGCAGAACTTCGAGAAGAGCGTGAGCGTGGCCGGCAGCGACGATCGGCAGCACTGGACCGCGCTCGCGGACGACCAGTCGATTTTCGACTACACGCGGTACATTGACGTGCGGAAGAACCGGATCGATATCGCGCCGCAGGGCTTCCGGTTCTATCGAATCATGATCTCGAACATGGCCGAGAACCGCAGCACGGGCATCACCGAGATCATCCGGCAGGCGCGGGGCGGCAGCACGACGGTCACCGAGAAGGAAACGGCCGAAATCCGGAAGGAGTTGTTCCGCGTCGACCGGATCACGATGGTCGCGCGGGGCGAGGTGCAGACCGACACCGAACCGTTGCTGCAGTCAATGGAGATATCGCCCTTCCAGGTCGAGACCGACCCGAAGCAGCAGCAGACCTTCGTCACGTTCATGTCGAGGCGGGAGCCTCTCGTTGCGCTGGACATCCGGGTGAAGGACTCGAATTTCAGCCGCCGCGCGAAGGTGTCCGCCACGGATGAAGACCCCCAGAAAGCGCATTGGATTCATCTCGCATCCGCCATGATCAGCCGCATCGAGGCGGGGTCCGTCCGGCAGGACGCACACCGCATCGAGCTCCGGCCAGCTTGCCGTTACACAAACTACCGTCTTGCCATCGAGAATCACGACAACCCCCCGCTGACGATCGATTCCGTTCACGCACAGGCCGAGACGTGGGAAGCCGTCTTTTACCAGCAGAAGCCGACGCCGCGCTCGCTCTACTACGGGGGACCGAACAACCAGCCAGCGCAGTACGATATCGGCGCAGTTCTGTCAGGGGTTCCTGCGAAGGACGCGCCGTGTTGGAGTCTTGGGGCCGAAATGTTCAACCCGCTCTTCAAGCCGGCGCGCACTTACTCTCTGCAGGGGAAGACGCTCATGGTCGTGGCCATCGTGGCGATGGCTCTCTTGCTCGTCATGCTCATTGCCCGGACGACGGGTCAAGTCGATCAAGCCGGCAAGGAATAGCCGAGACGCAGTTTCCGTAACTGTGACACAACGCTCCTGTCACCTCCCATTATGAGACATAATGTCTCTATTTGTTCATGCTGTTGTTGTCATGATTCGTGTTGATCGTATTTGTAAATACCTGCATAGCAATATTTAACAAATATGCCGTGTGTCTGTATGTGGCCTGTTGGCATGCTACCTGCTATATGCAAAGCGGCACAAACATACTTTTGAAACGAATGGCACTGAAAGTGCCGAAAGGCTGAGGTAGATCAAATGGCTAAAGTACTTGGAATCGATTTGGGAACGACGAACTCGTGCATGTCGGTCATGGAGGGCGGACAGCCCGTCGTGGTGCCGAACGCAGAAGGCGGGCGCACGACGCCGTCGATTGTCGCGTTCACGAAGACCGGCGAGCGGATTGTGGGCATGGCGGCGAAGCGCCAGGCCGTGATGAATTCGAAGAACACGGTTTACTCCATCAAGCGCTTCATGGGCCGGAAGTACGACGAGGTCGAACAGGAGCGCAAGCGCGTGCCGTATGAAGTCGTTCGCGCGTCGAACGGCGACGCCCATGTGAAGGTGATGGTTGGCGGCGAAGAGAAGACGTTCTCGCCCCCGGAAATTTCCGCGATGATTCTTTCCAAGATGCGCGCCGATGCGGAGACGTACCTCGGCGAGAAGATCACGCAGGCGGTCATCACGGTCCCGGCGTACTTCAACGACTCGCAGCGGCAGGCGACGAAGGACGCGGGCCGGATCGCGGGCCTCGAAGTCCTCCGCATCATCAACGAGCCGACCGCGGCGTCGCTCGCGTACGGGCTCGACAAGAAGAAGGACGAGCGCATCGCGGTGTACGACCTCGGCGGCGGCACGTTCGACATTTCCGTCCTCGAAATCGGCGACGGCGTGTTCGAGGTGAAGGCGACGAACGGCGACACGCACCTCGGCGGCGACGATTTCGACGAGCGCGTGATGAACTGGATCATCGACGATTTCAAACGCGAGACGAGCGTGGATCTCAAGAAGCAGCCGGATGCCCTCCAGCGTATCAAGGAAGAGGCCGAGAAGGCCAAGATCGCGCTGTCCAGCGCGTCGGATTACGAAATCAGCCTGCCGTTCATCACGGCCGACGCCGGCGGCCCGAAGCACATCGTCAAGAAGATCACCCGCGCGCAGCTCGAGCAGTTGTGCGACGAGCTGATCGAGCGCACGAAGCGGCCGGTCGAGGCCTGCCTGCGCGACGCCAAGGTGGAGATGTCGAAGGTGGACGAGCTGGTGCTTGTCGGCGGCATGACCCGCATGCCGAAGGTGGTTGAGACGGCCCGGGGGATGATCGGCAAGGCGCCCCACCAGGGCGTGAACCCGGATGAGGTCGTGGCTGTTGGCGCGGCGATCCAGGGCGGCGTGCTCAAGGGCGAGGTGAAGGACGTCCTCCTGCTCGACGTGACCCCGCTGACGCTGGGCATCGAGACGCTGGGCGGCATCGCCACCCCGCTGATCGAGCGCAACACGACGATTCCCACGCGCAAGAGCGAAATTTTCAGCACGGCTTCGGACAGCCAGCCCACGGTCGAAATTCACGTTCTGCAGGGCGAGCGCAAGATGGCCGCGGACAACAAGACGATCGGCAAGTTCCACCTGGACGGGATTCCGCCGGCGCCGCGCGGCGTGCCGCAGATCGAGGTGACGTTCGACATCGACGCAAACGGCATCCTGCATGTCGGCGCGAAGGACCTCGGCACGGGCAAGGAGCAGAAGATCACGATCACCGCGTCGAGCGGCCTGAACAAGGACGAGATCGAGAACATGCGCCGCGACGCCGAGTCGCACGCGGCGGATGACGCGAAGAAGCGCGAGTCGGCGGAAGTCCGCAACCGCGCCGACGCCACCGTTTACGAGACCGAGAAGTTCCTGAAGGAACACGGTTCCAAAGTTTCCGCCGACAAGAAGTCCAAGGTCGAGTCCGCCGTCGCGGAACTCAAGGACGCCATCAAGTCGGGGGATGCCGACCGCATGAAGTCGGCCCTGGAGAAGGCGAACGCAGACATGCAGGAGCTTTCTTCCGAGCTGTACTCGCAGGCCCGCGCCAAGGGTGGTCCGGGTCCGCAGGCGGGCGGACAAGGCGCGCCGGGGGGATCCGCCGGCCAGGGCGAGGAGGCGAAGGGCAAGCCGGAAGGGGATGTGATCGACGCCGACTTCGAAGTGGTCGACGACGAGAACAAGAAGAAGAAACAGTAGGGCGAGGGCGCGTTTTGTCGGACGACGAAATGCACCGGTTCCCGCGCGTGCGGGGCTCGTTTTGTACACAGGAATAACTAACCCAGAAGGAGAGTGCAGAGCATGAAGATTCAACCGTTGGGAGATCGGGTGCTGGTTGAGCCGGTCAAGGAAGACGAGGTCAAGAAGGGCGGGATCATCATTCCCGACACCGCCAAGGAAAAGCCGCAGCAGGGCAAGGTCATCGCCGTCGGTTCCGGGAAGCTGGACGACAACGGCAAGGTCATTCCCTTCCACGTCAAGAAGGGCGACAAGATTCTGATGCCGAAGTACGGCGGCACCGAGATCAAGATCGACAACAAGGACTACCTCATCCTTCGCGAAGAGGACATCCTTGGCGTCATCGAAGACTAACTTGGGAATCCGTGTAACGAATCCACAAAGGAGAATAGAAAAATGGCAGCGAAGCAACTGATGTTTGAGTCGGAGGCGCGACAGCTGATTCTCAAGGGCGTTGAGAAGCTGAGCCGCGCGGTCAAGGCCACGCTGGGCCCGCGCGGGCGCAACGTGATTTTGGACAAGAAATTCGGTTCGCCGACGATCACCAAGGACGGCGTGACCGTGGCGAAGGAGATCGAGCTGGAGAACCCGTTCGAGAACATGGGCGCGCAGATGGTCCGTGAAGTCGCGAGCAAGACGAGCGACATCGCGGGCGACGGCACGACCACGGCGACGGTCCTGGCCGAGTCGATCTACCGCGAAGGCCTGAAGAACGTCACCGCCGGCGCCAACCCGATGGACCTCAAGCGGGGCATCGACAAGGCGACGGAAGTGATCGTCGACGAGCTCAAGAAGATGAGCAAGAAGGTCAAGGATCGCTCCGAGATTTCGCAGGTCGCGACGATCTCCGCCAACGGCGACACGACGATCGGCGACATCATCGCGGACGCGATGGACAAGGTCGGCAAGGACGGCACGATCACGGTCGAAGAGGCGAAGGCCATCGACACGACATTGGACGTCGTGGAAGGCATGCAGTTCGACAAGGGCTACCTGTCCCCGTACTTCGCGACGAACGCGGAGGCCATGGAAGCCGTGTTGGACGATCCGTACATCCTGCTCTTCGAGAAGAAGATCTCCAACCTGCAGGATCTGCTCCCGCTGCTGCAGAGCATCGCCAAGTCGAGCCGTCCGCTGCTGATCATCGCGGAGGACGTCGAGGGCGAGGCGCTGGCCACGCTGGTGGTCAACAAGCTGCGCGGCACGCTCCAGGTGTGCGCGGTCAAGTCGCCGGGCTTCGGCGATCGCCGCAAGGCCATGATGGAAGACATCGCGGTCCTGACCGGCGGCCGGTTCATCTCGGAAGACCTCGGCATCAAGCTCGAGGGCGTCCAACTGTCCGACCTCGGCCGTTGCAAGCGCGTCACGATCGACAAGGAAAACACGACGCTCGTCGAAGGCGCGGGCAAGGCCTCGGACATCCAGGGCCGTATCGCCCAGATTCGCCGGCAGATCGAGGAGACCACGTCGGACTACGACCGCGAGAAACTCCAGGAGCGGTTGGCGAAGCTCGCGGGCGGCGTGGCCGTCATCAACGTCGGCGCGGCGACCGAAACCGAGATGAAGGAGAAGAAGGCCCGCGTGGAAGACGCGTTGCACGCTACGCGCGCGGCGGTTGAGGAGGGGATTGTTCCGGGTGGCGGCGTGGCCCTGATCCGGTGCCAGGCGGCGCTGGACAGCATGAAGGTTGCGGGCGATGCGGCGATCGGCGCGGATATCGTGCGCCGGGCCTGCGAAGCCCCGATCCGTCAGCTCGTGACCAACGGCGGCCTCGATGGCGCCATCGTGGTCCAGGACATCAAGAAGGGCAAGGGCAACTTCGGCTACGACGTGGCCAAGGCCGAGTACGTGGACATGGTCAAGGCCGGCATCATCGACCCGACCAAGGTCACGCGTATCGCCCTGCAGAACGCGGCCAGCAT
>CALMZY010000279.1 GCA_937870865.1 uncultured Lentisphaerota bacterium
CGACGCTCGCCCGCGACGTGCGCAGTCTTCTGATCAACGGCGCGATCTACACGCCCTCGTGGGATTCCTCCAGCAATTGGAGCGTGCGGGTCGTGCTCTCGTCCGGGAGCAACACCCTGAGCGTCGTCGGGCTCGACATCGACGGCAATCCCGTCGCGGGCGCGTCCGATTCGATCGGGGTCGTGTTCACCGGCCCCCAGGAGTCCCCGCTCGGCAACCTGGTCATCAATGAGATCATGTACAGCCCGACGAACGGGGGCGCGCAGTTCGTGGAGATTGCGAACTTGTCGAAGAACTTCAGCTTCGATCTCCGCGGAATGCGGCTGGAGGGCTCGGAGACGTACACGTTCATGGAACCCGCCGTGGTCGAACCTGGTGGGTACCTCGTGCTGGCCGAGAATCGCTTCGTCTTCGGCTCCACGTACGGGCTGGTCATCCCGGTGTCCGCCGTGTACACGAACCTGCTCGGCCGCGGCGGGATGCTGCGGCTTGTTCGGATGAACGGCACCAACGTGGACCTCGTGGTGGACCAGCTTTGTTATGACGATGACCCGCCGTGGCCGACGGAGGCCGATGGGGAAGGACCGTCGCTCCAGCTCGTCGACGCCTGCCGCGATAATGACCGCGTCGGGAACTGGGCCGTCAGCCTGGTCACCCCGTACACGCCGGGCGCCCCGAACTCCACGCTCGACTCGCTCCCGCCGTTCCCTGCGTTCCGGATCAACGAAGTGTTGCCCGTGAACACCAACATCCTCGCGGACAACACGGGTGACTACGACCCGTGGGTGGAACTGTACAATGGGCCGCTGAACGTCCTCGCCGTCGAACTGCATCAGGTGGTTCCGAACGATGCTGAAGCCTGGTTCAGCTTCGAGCTGATCTCGACCGGCGTGGTGACCGTGGTCCCGTATGAATCCGTGTGGAAGTATCTCGACAACGGTTCCGACGAGGGCGCCGCATGGCGGAGCAATGCGTTCAACGATTCCTCCTGGGCGTCCGGGCCGGCGCAACTGGGATTCGGCGAAGGGGACGAAGCGACCACGAACAGCTACGGCCCCGACCCGGACAACAAGTACGTCACCACGTACTACCGCAAAACGTTCGTGGTGGATTCCGACCTGAAGTGCGACGCGCTCTGGGTGAACGTGCGCGCCGATGACGGAGCGGTCGCTTACCTGAACGGCAGCGAGATCTTCCGCTCCACGAACATCCCGGCTGGCGCGATCACGTACCTGACCTTCACGACGAACTACACCGACGGCGAGCTGGAGGGCCAGGCCGTCAACCCCGCGCTCCTCCACGCGGGCACGAACGTGCTGGCCGTGGAGGTCCACCAGTGCAACCTGACCAGCTCCGACCTCAGCTTCGACCTCGAACTGGCCGGCCGGTTTACAATGACCTGCATCGCGACCAACGCGGCCTGGCGGTACCTCGACAACGGATCGAATCCGGGCGCGGAGTGGCGGGAGAACTCCTTCGACGATGCCGCGTGGAATTCCGGGCCGGGTCCGTTCGGTTACGGACAGGGCGGGGAGGGCACCGTGATCAGTTCGAATCCCGTGACCGCCTTCTTCCGGAAGACCTTCGAGATGCCGGAGGAGTGGCTGGGCGGCAACGTGATCGTCCGGCTCCAGAGGGACGACGGGCTTGTCGTGCATCTCAATGGTTCGGAAATCCTGCGCGACAACCTGCCGGGCGGTTCCGTCACGTGGACAACGCGTGCTTCTGCCGTGGTCGGCGGGAGCGCGGAGACCGCATCGGTGGACGTGGTGATCAACCCGTGCCTGTTCGCCAACAACAGCACGAACCTGTCCGGCGGCTATCTGTCGGACGCGTACACCAACCTTTCGAAGTGGGCGTTCCCGCCAACGGCGGCGATCGGTCCGGAGGAGTACGGTCTTGTCTGGGCCGATGCGCAGACCAACGAGGGCACGGCGGCGGACTACCACGCGAATTTCCGGTTGAGCGCGGCCGGGGGATGCGTCGCGCTTGTGCACTCGAATGCCGGCCGCCTGATCATCGCGGACTACGTGAACTATCCCGCCGTGGGGACGAACGTTTCCTATGGCCTCCATCCCGACGGCATGCCGTGGACGTGGCAGGTCCTGACGTATCCTTCGCCGGAGTCGGAGAACCAGTTGGGCGCGGGGCCGGTCCGGGTGTTCGTGAACGAATGGATGGCCGACAACGATGCGACGGTCGCCGACCCGGCGGACGGGAACTACGAGGATTGGTTTGAATTGTACAACGCCGGGGCGTTTCCCGTGGACTTGTCGGGTTACACGCTGACGGACAACCTTGGTTCTCCGGCCAAGTGGACGATCTCCAACGGCGTCACGATCGCGGCCGGCGGATTTCTGCTGGTGTGGGCCGACAGCGAGCCGCAGCAGAACACGAACGGCGTTCACACGAGTTTCTCGCTGTCCAAGAGCGGAGAAGCCATCGGCCTCTACACGCCGGAGGGCGATCTGATCGACTCGGTGGTTTTCGGGGTTCAGGCGCTCGACGTCAGCCAGGGCCGTTGGTGGGATGGGGAAGCGTCCGTCTATACGATGGCCCCTCCGACGCCGGGCGCGCCGAACATCGTCTCCACGAACAACTCGCCGCCGGTCCTCACGGCTGTCGGAATCAAGAACATCTCCGAGGAAGCGCTGCTGTCGTTTACGGTGACGGCCACGGACACCGATATGCCGCCGCAGAAACTGACGTACAGCATCGGACCCGGCGCGCCGCCGGGCGTCGAGATTCATCCGTCCACCGGATTGTTCACGTGGACGCCGGAAGAATCGGACGGTCCCGCGGTCACCTCCGTCACGGTGTTCGTCACCGACAACGGGTGGACGAACAAGAGCGACACCGAAACCTTCATGATCCTCGTCGCCGAGGTTAACGAAGAGCCTTCCATCGCGCCGGTCGGCGATGTGCGCGTCGGCCCCGGCAGCCAGTTGGTCCTCGGTCTTTCGGCGCAGGATGAGGACATCCCCGCGAACGCGCTGACCTTCAGCCTGGACGCGGGCTTTCCGGCCGGGGCATCCGTCACGCCGGGCGGCCAGTTCTTCTGGGAACCGTCCGATGCCCAGCACTCCACGACCAACACGATCACCGTACGCGTGACGGATGACGGCGTGCCGGCGAAGAGCGGTACGGAATCGTTCGTGGTCGTGGTGGGCGGATTGGCGGAATGGTTCGACGCCGAATTGGCCGGCCGGCCGGGAACGAACGGGGTGACCATCCTCTGGTCCGCGGTTTCCGGCGAACTGTACCGCGTGGATTACAAACACAACATGCTGGACTCAACCTGGTCGAACCTGCCGCCGGACATCCGGGCAACAAACGCCGTTGCATTCACCGTCGACACCGCGACAAACAACACCGCCTGGCGCTTCTACCGAATTCTGCGGTTGCTACCGTGACGCTGCAGCCCGTTCCCACTGTTCCCTTGCAGGCAGGAAGTTCGGATTGATGTCCAGCGCGGTCCGGAAGTGTTGCGCGGCCTCGGTTTTCTTTCCGACAGAGAGAAGGGCGGAGCCGCAGTTGTCGTCCCGTCCGTGGGGGGTATCCATTAAAATATAATGTATCACGCATACATGGCCTACTGACACTCGTCGTCCAACTTTCGCAGCCGGGCATCCAATCTCCGATCCTTCTCGTCCCAGAACAGCAGACGCCGGTCAATCCCTCGGTTCATCACGTGGTAGATCGCCCCTTCAAACTGCATCCGCAAAGGCTTTGCCATGCCCCCCCCATCTGGCCCAAAGAACCATTTCAAGCAAACCACTGTATTTTTAATGGGTACCCCCATATCCCATCGAAGATGATGTTGAACCGGCTCACGGAATTGGGTACTGTATAGACGTGAAGACGATCCGATACGTCTATTGGAAAGACGACGACGCGTGGCTTGGATATCTCGAAGACTATCCCGACTATATGACTCAGGGAGAAACTCTTGAGGAACTTCGCGAGAATCTCCGGGATATCTTTGAGGACGTCACAAACGGTCACATTCCAGGAGTTCGCCGTATTGCTAGACTCCAGATAGCATGAAACGGCGAGAACTCATCCGACAGATCGAACGAAATGGGTGCAAGTTCATTCGGCATGGTGGCCGACATGATTGGTATCAAAACCCACGAACGGGTTCCTGCCAGCCGATCCCTCGGCACAACGAAATCAAAGAGCATCTCGCTCGCCACATTCTTCGGAAACTGGAAGGCTGACCCAAGCGCGTTGAGGCCACTCGGGTGCCGCATCGGCACCCTCGTGCCACAGACGTGACGTTGAACTGCGCCAGGAAAACGGCACCATGGATACGACGACCGTGTCGGGTAACTTGTATTGGCTCTCTAATGACCCCATCGGAATTAACGGGGGGGGGCTCCCTCCGCGCTTGTCCTGGGCGCGGTGGCGAAGGCGTAGAACGGCCTTGTACCCTGTGGACCCGGCCATAACTACCTCTTGTGAGCTTTCCCTCCCAACGCGCTTCCGTTCCTTGTCACGTCGCCGTCACCTTGGGATATCCATAGTTTCTCTAGACAGCGGCAAGAGCTCCGCAGACGCGGGTCCGGATTTGGCAGCCCGTTCCCACTGTTCCCTTGCAGGCAGGAAGTTCGGATTGATGTCCAGCGCGGTCCGGAAGTGTTGCGCGGCCTCGGTTTTCTTTCCGACAGAGAGAAGGGCGGAGCCGCAGTTGAGCTGGATGGTTTCGTCGTACGGCATGAGGCGGGCGGCTTCCTGGAACTGGGCCAGGGCATCATCCTTCTGGCCGAGCTGAATCAGCAGTACGCCGAGGCGGCTCCGCGCCGGCGCGGAATCGGGCTTCTGTTCGACGGCGATTCGGTATTGCGCCAGCGCGCCTTCGATATCCCGGAGGTCGGCCAGGGTCTGGCCCAGTTCAAGGCGCGCGGCAGCGTTCCACGGCGCGTGTCGGGCGGCGGATTCGAAGAAGGGCAAGGCTTCGCGGATGGCTCCTTTGCGGTACAGATCGCGGCCGGCCGCAAGGTTCGAACGCATGCTGTGAGTGACATACAGCTCCACGCAGAGGACGATCAGTGACAGGGCCACACCGGCCGTGAGGATTCCGTACAGCCTTCGGAAGAGCCCCTGGCTCACCGGGTCGCGGCCGCGCAGGAGGTCGGGCGTCCGCTGGATGTTCCCGATTTCCAATGCGATCGCGGCGAGCGGCAGAAGGAGATAGCCGAGTCCTTTTACGATCGGCAGGAGGGCGAACCGTTGCGGGTAGGCGAATCCGAACTCGGGAAGGAACGCGCCCACGGAGAAGAGAACCAGGAGGACGTTTGCCGCACGGCGGTCGTTCCGCAGAAGTTCCGGGAGCAGGAAGAGCCCGATGACGGCGTAGTAGTTAAGCCATGTCTGCGTCAGCCACGGCATGCTCGCAAGGAGAAGCAGGGAGACGGACGGCAACCGCGCGCGCAGGTCGTCCTCCTTGTGCATCCACAGAATCCAGAGGAGCGCGAAGAAGACGGTGATCTGCGGGAGGATGATGGACAGGCTCCGGCTCAGGCCGAGTGTCAGGAGTACGCCGGAAAAGCCCGCGCTGTTGTTGAGGTAGCTGGAGTCCTGGAACTGGACGGCGATTTTCCGGAGGAACTCCAGCCAGGACAGGCCGGTCAGGCTTCCAGCCGCCGCCAGTGCCGCGCCGAAAAGAGCGCACGCGGCGATGGTTTTCGCGGCGTCCCTGCCTGCCGGTGTGACCTGCCGTGCCAGGAGTTGGCGAAGCAGGAGGATGGCGGGCGGCAGCAGGAGGATAAACGGGAAGAGCTTGATCAGGCCGGCCCAGGCGATGCCGAAGCCTGCGAGCCAGGGGTTGCGGCGATGAAAACCCCAGAGCGCGAGCATCGCGGGCAGCATCCATCCTGCCGCGATCAACCCGTTCAAGGCCCAGCCTGTGTAGTCCCACGACGCGACGATGAGCGCGACGACCAGCAACGCGTCTTCGCGTGTCCACCGGAAGGCCCGGGCGGCGAGGAGGGCCATGGCAAACAGCGCGGCCCACTGCCACAGCAGGTTGACCCGGCAGACGGCCGGCCCAAACGGGCGGTGCAGGGTCGGATCGATTTGCCGGATGAGCGCGTACAGAGGCGATCCGTTGAATCCGAAATCGTCGACGTCGAGCTTGAGTTTCGCGAGGTCGTTTCGGAGCGCGGCGGCCTGCCCCGGTTCCATGGCGCGATCGAGGATTTCCTGCGCTTCGCGTTCCACGAGGCCGGCGGACCGGCACGCTTCCGCCAGTTCGTCGAGCGGCGCGCTTTCGGGAAAGGCGACGTTGCCCTGCCGCAGAAGGCCGAGGGTGTAGAGGCGTTGTTCGCGCGGGTCAGCGCGGAAGAGCCGGTCCGGTTCGCGCAAGTCCCGGTACAGCGCCTGCGGGTGGCCCATCGCGGCGGCGGTGACCTTGTAGAAGTCGAAATAGGGGATGCGGTACTTCGCGCCGAGGAAATAGTGGGTGAGGTTGGAATGCACCTC
>CALMZY010000280.1 GCA_937870865.1 uncultured Lentisphaerota bacterium
CAGGCGGCCGTGAACGAGATCGTTTTTGACTGCCCACATTGCGGAAAGAGCCTGTCGATCGATCCGCGTGGCGCGGGCCTGATGATCAAGTGTCCTGAGTGCCAGCAGGACGTGCAAGTGCCGGGCGTGCCGCTTTCCGAGCGGCAGGCGGCAGAGGCCGGGCCGGCCGCGGCGCCGCCCGCCGATCCCGCGGATCTCTCCGAAGCCCTCAATGCCTCCCAGTTGAAAATCGAGCGACTGGTCGCCAGCCTCGAGGAAGTCCGGGAGCGGCGGCGCTACCTGGAGAAGGTCCGGTCGGACAACATGGCGCGGTTCGAGCTGATCAGCAAGGATCTCGTGACCATTCAGAACGCCATGGACCGCATCGTGGCCATCCTGCAGGACGCCGCGGCCGAAAGACAGGTCGGGGATTCGTAACGCCGGTCGAGGCTACTTCTTCAGCCGCTTCACAAACCGCCCCAGGCGCACCATCGCCTCCTGGATGTTGTCCAGCGACGTCGCGTACGCGCAACGCAGGAACCCCTCGCCGCAATCGCCGAACGCGTTGCCCGGCACCGCGGCCACTTTCTCCTCGTCCAGGAACTTCAGCGCGAACTCCTTGGAGGTCAGGCCGAAATCGCCGATGTGCGGGAAGGCGTAGAACGCGCCCCGCGGCTTGCTGCACCGCAGGCCGATTTCCCGGAACGACTGGTCGAGGTAGTTGCGGCGCTTGTGATACTCCTCCCGCATCTCGGCCACGTCGAACTCCGGGTTGCTCAGCGCCTCGATCGCCGCCTTCTGGCTCATCGTCGGGGCGCAGAGCATCGTGTACTGGTGGACCTTCATCATCGCTTCCGTGAGCTCGGGCGACGCGCAGGCGTAGCCCAGCCGGAAGCCGGTCATCGCCCACGCCTTCGAAAACCCGTGCAGGAAAATGGTCCGGTCCTTCATGCCGGGAAGCGACGCGATGCTGACGTGTTCCCCGTCGTAGGTCAGCTCCGCATAGATCTCGTCCGTGATGACCAGCAGGTCATGCTCCTTCACGAACGCGGCGATCTCCTCCACGTCCTTGCGCGGAAGCGTCGCGCCGGTCGGGTTGTTCGGGAAATTCAGCAGCAGGAGCCGCGTTTTCGGCGAGACCTTCTTCTCGAGCATCTCGCGCGTCAGCCGGAATTCCTGCTCCGGCTTTGTCTCCACGACGACGGGGATGCCGTGCGCGAAAATGATGTCCGCGCGGTACGAAACGTAGCAGGGCTCGTGGTACAGCACTTCGTCGCCGGGGTTGATCAGCGCGCGCAGCGCCAAGTCCAGCGCCTCGCTCACGCCGACGGTGACCAGGATTTCCGTCTCGGGGTCGTAGGACGCCTTGAAGAACCGTTTCACGTACCCGGCGATGGCCTTCCGGAGCTCCAGCAGGCCGAGGTTGGAGGTGTAGTGGGTCGCGCCGCGCTCGAGCGAGAAAACGGTCGACTCGCGGACGTGCCAGGGCGTGTCGAAATCCGGCTCGCCGATGCCGAGGCTGATGACGTCCTTCATCGTGCTGACGATGTCGAAGAAATCGCGGATGCCGGACCGGGGGATATCCCGGACGTGACTCGCGACCCGGTCACGGGGAGACTTTGAGCCGCTCGTCTTCATGTTCGGTCTCCATCAGCAGTCCGTGGTGCTTGTAGGTCTTCAGCATGAAATGCGTCGAGGTGGAAATGACGCCCTCGATCGTCGCGAGCTTCTCGCTCACGAACAGGGCCACTTCCTTCAGGTCTTTCCCGGCGACGAACAGCAGCAGATCGTACGCGCCGGACATCAGGTAGACCGACTGCACTTCGGAGAACTTGCTGATGCGGGACGAGATGCGGTTGAAGCCGCCCCCGCGCTCGGGCGTGACCTTGACCTCGATCACCGCGGTCACGCGGCCGAGATCCAGCTCGTCCTCGTTCAGGATGGCCTGGTATCCGCGGATCACGCCCTTCTTCTCGTACTTGGCGATCCGGCTTTTCACCTCGCTGACCGAAAGACTCAACATCTTCGCGATGTTCTCGGGCGATTCCAGCGCGTTCTGTTTCAGGATTTTGAGCAGCTCGTCCATAACCCACCTCCATCAAGAATGGCAGTAGCTATAACGGCGGGGCGGGAATCAGTCGAGAGAATAACTCCCGATC
>CALMZY010000281.1 GCA_937870865.1 uncultured Lentisphaerota bacterium
ATCAGCCACAAGTCGCCGCCGCCGTTCTCCGCGCACTTCGCGGAGGTCGAGGTCGATACCGAGACCGGCAAGGTCGTCGTCATCAAGTACGTTGCCGCCGTGGACTGCGGCACCGCCATCAACCCGAAGCTCGCCGAAGGGCAAACCGAGGGCGGCGTGATGAACGGCATCAGCTACGCGCTGACCGAGGAATACCTGTTCGACCGCAAGGGCAAGATGACCAACGACTCGTTCCTGCACTACCGGATCTTCTCGATGCGCGACAAGCCGGAGCTGGTGACAATTCTCGTGCCAAGTTACGAGAAAACGGGTCCGTACGGCGCGAAAAGCGTTTCGGAAATCTGCATCAACGGGCCGTGCCCCGCGATCTCGAACGCGATCTACAACGCGGTTGGCGTCCGCCTCCGCGAGATCCCGTTCACGCCGGAAAAGGTGTGGCGGGCGATGAAGAACAGATGAACGTCGAACGCCGAACATCGAACGTCGAACGTTGAAGTGGCGGATCCGAACTTCGGCGTTCGACGTTGAGCGTTCGGAGTTCGGCGTTCAGAGAATCACCCGCCGCCCACGGGCACGGAGAGCATGACCTTGTCGCCGTCCCGCAGTTTCTGAGCGAGCCGTTTCTTCTCCCCGTTGACGAACGCGACGACGTACTTGTGGTGTTCGTCTTTCACGCCGAGGAGGGAGAGCATCTGCGCCACGTCGGTCTCATCCGGGACTTCCACGAAGCTCCCGCTGGCGATGCCCTTTGCGGCGAGAACGGCGGTGTATTCGATCTGGATTCTCATCGCGTTACCAGTGTTCGTGGTGCAGCATCTGCTCCAAAGCCTTTCGCCTTTTCGGCAGGGCCGGCGCGGCGGGTTTGCCCAGTGGCGTCATGGCCAGCGGCTCGATCTCCTCGGGCAGATCGAGAATCCTCCGGATCTTCGCCGGGTCAAACGCGCCGATCCAGCAGGTGCCCAGTCCGAGGTCCGCGGCGCAGAGCGTCATGTGATCCATGGCGATCGCACCGTCGACCGCCGCGTAATTCTTTCCGTCCTGGCGGGTCCAGGCTTTGTGCGGCTCCACGCAGACCACGATGATCACCGGCGCTTTCCAGAACCAGTCCTTGGCGTAGGCCTCCTTCAGGGCCTGTTTCTGAACCGGGTCACGGATCACGATGAAATGACAGGGCTGCTGGTTGGCGGCGGAGGGGGCGATCCGGCCCGCTTCGAGCACCTCGAGGAGGTTTGTTTCTTCAATCTCCGCAGCCTCGTAGCTGCGCACGCTGTACCGTTTGTTCGCCAGGTCCAGGAAGCTCATGACAGCCCTCATCTTGTCTTTCACAGTATACATGCCCGTGGGCCTCTTTGCCAGCGGCCGTCCGCTTTCTTCTTGTCTCAAAAGCCGTTTTGCCGTACCTCCCTTTCAGGATGTTTTCGGGACGCGGGAACAGGAGGATGCGTTTTGAGAAAGATTCTTTCCGTCGATGACGACCCGAATATCCTTCACGCCTACGAGGTCGCCATCGGGCAGAAGGGCTACGAGATTCTGACCACGACCGACCCCAACGCGGTCGAGAGCCTGCTGCGCGACAACGACGTGGACCTGATCATGCTGGATATCCACATGCCACAGCGGAGCGGCCTGGATATTTTCCGCGACCTGAAAAAGACCCACCCGAAGCTCAAGGTTCTTTTCATCACCGCCTATCCCAAGACCTTTACAGTGAGCAACGACGATATTTACGCCATGTGGACCCAGAACTTCGCCGATGGCGAGACGGATATCATGTACAAGCCGTTTGTGCTGAACCTTCTTTACGAGAAGATCGAAGGTTTGATCGGTCCGGCGTCGTAAACAGCTCCTGCGGAAGGCCGCGCAGGCATTGACAGGCGCGCCGTTCTGCCGTATCAAGACGCTGGAAGGCTTATGGGGGATCGCCGGTAAATTCCGCAAAAGGAGACCGCGCCTTGAGAAAGATACTTTCCGTTGATGACGACCCACAGATTCTGCAGGCCTTCGAAGCCGCCATTCGGCAAAAAGGATACGAAATCCTGACGACGACCGACCCCCTCGAAGTCGGAAAAATCCTGAGCGAAAACGAAATCGATCTGATCATGCTGGATGTTCGGATGCCCCAGAAGAGCGGCATCGACGTGTTCCGCGAGTTGAAGAAGACCCATCCGAAGCTCAAGGTACTTTTCATCACGGCGTACCCGAAATCGTTCTCCGTGCGCGACGACGCGATGCTGAAGATGTGGCAGCGCGATTTCGCGGACGGCGAAACGGACATCATGTACAAGCCGTTTGTGCTCGATGTTCTGTATCAGAAAATCGAAGGGTTGATCGGCCCGGCATCATGAACAATCCACAACTCGAGCGAATGGAGATCTTCCGGCAGGTCCGCGTCGTGCTGGTCCGGCACATGATCGACATCGGCCGGTTGTCCATTCAGATCTCGATGAGCCGGGTGAATCTGCACGGGTCTCTCTGCCGTCTCCCGGGGGTGACCACGGAACTCACGCCTGCCATTATCCGGACGATGTTCAGCGAACTGAACATGATCAAGGGCGTGAAACGGGTGGACGCCGAATTTGATAATTGGAAACAGCTCGATGCGCTGGGCGCCGCCTGGGCGCGGATTGAAGCCAAGAAGTTGATCCAGACGCCGCCGCCGGGCGCGGGGGCGGAGGGCGAGGCGATCGATGTCAGCGATGCGGATGTTTCCGATCAGCCGCCGAAGTAGATTACGCGCGAGTGCTTTCCATCCCTTCTCCTCGATTCGCGTCGGAAAAAGAACGGCCCTGCAGGCATTGACACACCCCGGGTTTTCCCGTACTTACCCTTTCTCGGGAAGGGAACGCGGGGAGCACTTCAGAAGGAGGTTGCGCCTTGAGAAAGATTGTTTCCGTCGACGATGACCCGAATATCCTTCAGGCCTTCGAGACTGCCATTCGTCAGAAGGGATATGAAATTCTGACGACCACGGACCCGAACGCGGTCGGACAGATTTTGAGCGAGAACGACGTGGATCTGCTGATGCTGGATGTCCGCATGCCCCAGAAGAGCGGATTCGACATTTTCCGCGAGTTGAAGAAGCAGGCTCCCAGGCTGAGAGTGCTTTTCGTTACGGCGTACCCGAAGTCTTTCTCGGTCCGCAATGAGGATATCCTCAAAATGTGGCAGCAGGATTTTGCCGATGGCGAGACGGATATCATGTACAAGCCGTTCACGCTGGACACGCTTTTCAAGAAGATCGAGGGGCTGATCGGGCCTGCAGGGGGGGATGAATATGAATCCGACACCAATCGCGAGGGCTGAGATCTACAGGCAGGTCCGTACAGTGCTGGTGAGACATCTGATCGACGTGGGCCGTTTGACCATCCAGATATCAATGAACCATCTGCACCTGCAGGGCACGTTGCGCCGTCTGTCGGGAGTCACGGCTGTGCTCACCTCGCAGAACATCCATGCGATCTTCAGCGAGCTTCGCCTGATCCGCGGCGTGCGGCGCGTGAACGGCGAGTTCGACAACTGGCGTCAAATGGACGACGTCGGCGCCTCGTGGGTTCCCATCACGGTCGAGAAGCTTGCCGCCCCGCCCGTGACCACCCCCGTCGGCGAGGTGTTCGAAGTCAAAGAGGCGGACAAGACCAGTCCGTCCGCTCCGCCCGCGGGCTAGGGCGTTCGGACCTGCGCCTGGGGTGCCTCGTTCCTTTTTCTCATCATGCCGTAGGTCATTGCCCCGGCCGTGATCAGCGGGACGACGCCCAGGAAAATGAAGATCAGGTCCGCGGGCATCCGCAGCCACTCGATCAGGCGCATGACCGGCCGGGTCATGAACTCGGGGCTGCGCGCGTGCCAGTAGCCGTTCTGAAGCACGTCCCACAGTTGGAGAACGCCGCCCGGGAACAGGTTGACCGCAACCATCAGCAGCAGGCCGATGTTGAGGCCCCAGAACGAAAGGCGAACGTGCTTCTCGACGCGGCGCCACGAATCGTCCGCGAGGACTTGGCGCATCGCGAAGACCATCAGCGCCACCGCGAGCATGCCGAACACGCCCATCATCGCGGCGTGGCCGTGGTTCGGCGTCAGGGTCGTGCCGACCTCGAAGTAGCTGACGATGGGCATGTTGATCAGGAACCCGAACACGCCCGCCCCGAGGAAGTTCCAGAAGCCGACTGACATCAGGAAGTAGAACGTCCACTTGTGCGCGACCACGCCCGCCGGGGCGTCAGCTCCGCCCCCGCGCGTGATCTTGATGAAGTCCCAGGCGTCCAGAGTAAGCAGCGTCAAGGGGACGACTTCCAGCGCCGAGAACACCGCCGCGAGCGCCATGGTGACGTTGGACTGGCCGGTCCAGTACCAATGATGCCCGGTGCCGACGATGCCGCTTGCGAGATACAGGATCGCGTCGAGATACACCACGCGCGTCGCGGTGATCTGCGAAACGATGCCCAGCTTGAAAAAGATCGCGGCGACCATCACGGTGACGAACAGTTCGAAGAATCCCTCGACCCAGAGGTGGATGATCCAGAAGCGCCACATGTCCACGACGGTGAAGTGCGTCGTGCTGCCGAAGAACATCGCCGGAAGATAGAAAAGGGGAATCGCCACGGCGGCGTACAGGAAGAGCGAGGAAATCTCCTTCCGCTCCGGGTCCTTGCGCGCGGGCGCGATCGCGCGGAACAGCAGGATCAGCCAGAGCACGAGCCCGACCGCCAGCAGAATCTGCCACAGCCGGCCAAGGTCAAGGTACTCCCAGCCCTGGTGGCCGAGCCAGAACCACAGCTGACCGAGCAGGTTGTTGATGCCGAGGATTTCCCCGAGCAGGCTGCCGACCGCGACGATCACGATCGCGACGAACAGGACGTGGACGCCGAGCGACTGCCGCGTGGGCTCGGATCCGCCGAGGGCCGGCGCGAGGAAGAGGCCGCCGGCGACATACGCCGTGGCGATCCAGAAAATCGCCAGCTGGAGATGCCACGTCCTCATGATGTTGCTCGGGAAGAGACTCGAGATGTCGATCCCGAAGAAGCTCCCGGGATCGGCGCGGTAGTGGGCCGTTGCTGCGCCCACGAGGGTCTGGGCGAAGAACAGGAGGGCGACAACGAGGAAGTACTTGATGGTCGATTTCTGGCTTTCGGTCGCCGTTCCCGGCCGCAGCAGGAGCGCCTCGCGCGCGCCGTCATTCTTCCAGCCGAGGTAATTGAACTTCCCGAACGCGAACAGCACGAGCGCCGTGCCGCCAAGGAGGGCAACGAGGCTCAGCGCGCTCCACAGGAACGCGTCGCTGCTGGGCAGGTTGCCCGCGGCGGGATCGTACGGGAAGTTGTTGGTGTATGAGAACTTCTTGCCCGGCCGCTCGGCAGACGATGCCCACGCGGTCCATGCGAAGAACGCGGTGAGCTGGCGGATTTCGCCGGGGTCAGTGATGTACTTCGCCTGCAGGCCCGCGCTGGTCGTGGGCGTGGAGAAATACTCCGCCCATTTGGCCTGCTGGCCTTGGAACGACTCAGCCTCCGCGGCCGTGAGCGTCAGCGTGTCCGAGCCTTTGTCGTACCGGTTCTGCTTCAGCATCGCCCGCACCTCGGCGTCGACGGCGCCGCGCTCGGGCGGAGTCAGAGCCTCCGGCTCCTTGCCGTAGAGGCTCCGCGCCGAGCCCTCGGCCGCGTGGACGGCGAGCGTATGCAGGTAGTCCGCCGAAAAATCCGGGCCGAGATAAGCGCCGTGGCCCCAGATCGTGCCGTTCTCCATCAGCCCGTATTTCAGGAACACCTGCTGGCCGGCTTTCACGTCCTCGATCGTGAAGACGGTCTGGCCGTCAGGGCCGACCGCCCTGGCCGGGATCGGCGGCGCATCCTTGTACGCCGCGACCGCCATCCCGATCAGGATGGTGAACCCGAAAATCAGCACGAGAATGACGGCCTGTTTCCACCAGGGGGACAAGGTCTGTTCGCTCATGCTACTCTCCGCATTGCGGTTTGTGTGTCTCTTCTTCCGAGGCGGCGCCAAGGTGGCCGCCCTTCGAAAGCGTCTCGTAAGCGCCCTCCACGTAATGCAGGAAGACGACGTACGCTTCCACGAATTCGCGGCCGGCGGCCACGTCATCGGGCTTGTAGTCCTTCGTCTCCAGCACCTTGTGGAACCGGTGAAGGATTCCCTCGTGCAGGGTCTGCGTCATCAGCGTGTGTACGCCTTCGAGTTTCCCGCTCGCCACCGCTTCGTCCGCCGCCCGCACCGCGGGCCCGAAGTCCTGCCCGGCGGGTTTGAGGCCGGTGTACGGAAAGCCCTCGCCGGCGCGATGGACACGCACGAGGGTTTCGAAGAAGTACATGTCGGCGAGTTCCTTCGCGGCATCGCCCTGCTTCCGGACCTCCAGCGTCTTCGCGAAGGCGCTTCGGATCTCCGCTTCATCCTTCGGCTGGATCCAGACCAAGACAAGATCCACGTTGCCGGTTTCCAGCGCCTGCCGGGCGGCTTTGATCACCGGCCCGTCGAGTGTGTCGCAGTGGGCGTAGGCGATTTGCCCGGCCGAAAAAAGGACAGCGAACAACGCAAAGGCGAAGGCTTTTCTCATGGCATCCTCCCTGTCTTGGTAGACGCGTTCTTCAGAACGCGTCTACAACGCATCTTCCCCGCACAATCCTAGGGCAGCATACGACAAGGCCGCAAGGAATACTTGATATGGATCAAGAATGGCGAAGAAAGAATCGAACGCCGCGCCTCGCGCTGAATGCGCTCCGCATGAAGCGTAACCGATAGGCGAAGTCGGAAGCAGGGGTGGGTCAGAAGTTGCACATCCTTCAGTGGCGACCGCGGAGCGGGCGTGAACTGGAAGGTTTTATTGGGGCTTCTTTGAAGTTCACATTGTGCAGGGTTTTGAAATGCTCGTCCTGTGTCCAGAGGATTGCCTTGTGAGCTTGAGCGGTCGAGAGAATCAAGCTGTCGGCCATCGGAAGCTTGTGCTTCAGACTGATGAGAGATGCCTTTAGAGCGATCTCTTCGGTCACGTCGATGACGCGCCCCTGCTTCATTTGTGCGATGACCTGGAGAGATCTCGCCTCGTCTGCGACAGTATTGACTTTCTTGAACACCTCGTACATGCAGATGACAGGAACAAGGAGATTATCGGTGTCCTCGATCGGTGAGGAAAAGAAAGCTGCATTTGACCCTGAGAAGAAATACTCGATCCAACCGGATGAATCGACAATGTTCATACTCGGTCTTTCTCGTCACGTACGAAGGTCGAATCTAATCCTTTTAGGAACCCCTTCATCTCCCGCATGGGACGGATAGGGATCAATTCGATGCGGTCGTCATAGCTGATCACCTGAAGGCGTTCTCCTGGGCGAAGCTGGATTCGTTCTCGGACGGAGCGAGGGATCACCACCTGATATTTTGGCGAAACAGTAACAGCATTCATATCGTTCTCCTGCTCGTAATACGGATACGTCATCGATGATGATTTGTCAATGTGATCTTCAATCGGTGGCCAGAACGTTACGCTTCAGCCGCGAGGCTGCCGCTGCGGCAGCCGAGTAGGCTGGAGGCGGTTGTTCGGTGCTTTATTACTCCGCTTGTTTTGTCGAGGTGTCCATCCCTTGAAGGCCGAGTTACAAGTTCAACCCATTCCGTTGCAGCAAGGGACGCACCTCGTCAATCATGATCGCGAAGTTGATACCTTGAATATCGCTGCCGATATTTCCGTCTCGGGTTACAAGAGCGGTGCCTAGTCCCGCAGAAGTGATGCCAATAGCCTTTCCCGTCATATCGAGAAGAGGACCCCCGCTATTCCCGTGATTGATTAGGACGGATGTCTGAAAGGATGGAATCCCCGCGTAGACTCGCTTCCCACTAATGATCCCCTGCGTTATGCTTTGAGCTAGAGTTAGGTCTTTTGGCGTCCCGATGGCCACAACAGGAGCGCCAATATCGATCTTGTCCGAGTGCCCTAACCGAATGAACGAGAATCCGGTGCCGTCGATTTTCAGAAGAGCGAGATCGTAGTCAGGCATCGTGTCGACAACTTTCACCTCGAATCTGCGCTTGTCCGCAGTCAATACCATCAGAACTGAACTTTCTTCGATCACATGGTAGTTCGTCAGCAAATAGCCGTCCCTAGTGATAATGAATCCACTACCAAGACCGGCCCCATACTCTTGCCCGCTTAGAATGGAGACTGTTGCCGGAGCGCATTTCTTGAATACGGATTCAGCGTCCATCCTCTGATCCGGCGCCTGCGCGGCTGTGCCGCTCAGCTTCCTCATTTTGCCTGCAGACTCCCAATCCCCTGCCGTTTCATAGTACTCGGCCGCCTTTGTGTATTGCTTGGCAGCCTCCATATCTTTTGCCACTTTCACAGCCAGTCGAGTGACTTCGTCTACTGCACCGGCTTGCGCATATACAGCGAGCGCATCGTCATACCTCGCTGCTTTCTCCAGATTGTGGGCTTCGGTCAGCATATCCTGCTGGTTTCTAAGCAGGCGGGTCACACGCTGAATCTCGTCTGGAGAGTTGGCTTGTCTGTAGATTTGCAGGGCGTCCTGATACCGTCCACGGCCTTCTAGATACGCCCCTTTCATGATCAATGTGTATTGAGCGGCCCCTGAATCCTTGTACTTCCTGTAAATCGCAATCGCCTCATCATACTTGTCTTCTGCGACCAGCGCCTTTGCTTCGGCATAGTCCGTGTGTTGAATCTGCATCTGTTCGGCTACTTTCTTGCCGCTGGGAGAAGCCGTTGCGTAGTCATAAGGAGTGCGTCCATCGGCGTCTGTCGAATCAACCCGTGCTCCGTGATCGATCAAATAGTCCACCATCTCCACATTTCCTCTGGCCGCAGCTACGTGAAGAGGCGTTGTCGACTTGCGATCCTTTGCGTTGGGATCTGCTCCGCGGGCCATGAATTCTGAGACAAGGGTTATGTCTCCTCTTTCGACTGCCGCTCGCAGGGCCGAACGCCCTCGCGCGTCCGGCGCATCGACCGATGCTCCTTTGGACAACAGCGTGGTAATGGCATTGGTATCGCCCTTGTCGGTCATCAGTACTAGAAACGGCGCGTCCCCGTATTCCAGAGGAACGCCCATGGACATGAGCAGCGAAAGCAATTGGGCATCGTTTTGATTGACAGCGTTTACAGCTAGATCGTTCGCGGAGCCAGTTTGCGTCAAATCGACAAGAGACCCGCGCGGCAATGGCACATCGTCTGCTGTTTGGGACCCACCGAACAGCTTCAGCGCATCCTCTTCGACGAACTCATCTCGGCTGTATTTCCCTATGCCCGCCGAGTGTCGCAACTCCACTTGTTCCTCTGTGAGCTTTGTCACCAGCGCCTTCTGGATTTCCTTTCCATTAATCAGTCGCAGCGAGTCAAAAGCCTTGCCTATAACGGCCTTCTGCGTTGTTGTGGACTTCGGACTTTTCCCTACGACATAAACACCATCCCCGGCGGCAACATAACCGCTGCCACCGCACTCTTCACACGCATAGATGTTGACACGCCCGGTACCATCGCATTTCTCACAATGTCTGGTTTCATAGTTGATCGTGGATTGAACAGACCCGTAAGTCCGTACGTCGGGATTCTCGTCGGAATAGGATGAATCGACTTTCTCCTGAATTCGTCCGCTGCCATTGCAGAAACTGCAGGGAACCGTCTGTTTGACTTTCGAGGTCTTATAGCGAGAGCAGCCCGATCCTCTGCAATATGAGCAACTGCGATAGGCGGGTAGCTCAACCTTGAATAAATAGTTGGAGTCAAGCAGTCGAAGGGACTGATTCACGGATAATCCGACTCGCTGGACGCGTTCTGCGAACGCGTTCTTCTGTACAGCGGTTAGTCGGTCGTACGGCACAACAGCGCCCAAGCATTCGTCGGGACCCAAGACGTCGTAGTGATGCATGATGAACACTGCAAGAAAGCACCAAAACGTTTTTGTCGTCTGTTTCATTCGGCTTCTCCCGTTTTCCTAGACCGAACGTTTAATGGGTAACGCGTCTGTCTATTCGCAACTGTAACGCGTGGCCTAATCCGGTTACAGCCGGCATGGACAATG
>CALMZY010000282.1 GCA_937870865.1 uncultured Lentisphaerota bacterium
CTGCCCACGTTCTCGGACAACTGGACATCACGGGAGGGGCCGTTCGGATCCAAGTCGACTTCCCCATGGCGTACATCATCTCAAACAGCAATGTGGTGAATCTTGTGGACATCGAGGATCCCGTCAACCCCGTCGTCGTCGGGACGTACACGCCGACCTCTCAGCCCAAGGACCTCGCTGTCTTGAGTAATCAGCTATACATCGTCTGCAACGACGGATTTCGCATCATGGACGTCAGCTGTCCGACAAATCTCGTTGAAATTGCCTTTGTGGCCCATACCAACATGACGTATCCGACGGCGATTCATCTGGCCGGCCATCGCGCCTACGTGAGTTGCTTCTATTCGGTTCACGCCTTCGACGTGTCGGACCCCGCGAACGTCCATTACATCGGTGCCAGCTATACCGGCGGCGCCACTCAACACGCAACGACCTATTCCAACAAGATGTTTGTGACCGGAGACTACCACTGGCACGTCTTCGACACCCTCACCAACCCAATCCCTTACGATGTTGGGGGCACCAACGCCGAGGCCTTGGGACTTTCCAGCCAGGGATGGTCGCGTGATAGCGTCGTGGTCGGTCCGTACATCTTCTCGGCGCGGGGGGGCGACGGGCTGGTCGTCCTCCACTACGCCGAGTTTGACGCCGATGCAGACGGGCTGGACGACCGTTGGGAGTGGGTGCAGTTCGGGCATACGGGGAATCTGCCGTTCGGCGACGCGGACGGCGACGGAATCTCCAATTGGGGCGAGTTCCTGAACGATCTGTGTCCGACCAACGCGGATCAGGACGCCGACGGAATCGCGGATGGGTGGGAAACGCGGCACCTGCTGAATCTAGCGAACAGCGACGCCTCGGCCGACGCGGACGGCGACGGCGCGCTCAACGTCGATGAGTTCATCGCCGACACGGATCCGCAAAATGCCGCTTCGCGGTTCCAGTTGGATATCGGGCAGGGCGCGATGCAGGACGAGGTACTCCTGACATTCTCATCATCTGTCGCGCGCCGGTACTGCGTTCAGTACTCGACTAATCTGCTCGCCGACACGTGGCAGGACGTGGCGCCGGAGGCTTCCGGCAATGGCAGCACGCTGTCCGTGAGTTCGTCCGCTGCTCTGCCGGGCGTTTACTACCGCGCCAAAGTCCGGAAACCGTAACCGCGCCGGGAATCTTTCAAACATTGGAATCCCGACCTCGCAGAGAGTCGGGACCAATGCTTGGAAGTTGATCCCGCCGCGAACTCTGCGATACTCCCGCGATGCTCAATTCTTCCGGCGAGATCGCTATCTACACGGACGGCGCGTGCCAGGCCAATCCCGGGCCCGGCGGCTATGGCATCGTCCTGATCGCCGACGGCCGGCGGCAGGAAATTTCCGGCGGCTTCCGCAAGACCACCAACAACCGCATGGAGCTGTTTTCCGTGATCCGCGCCCTGCGCGAGCTGGGCCGGCCGCACGGACAGGTGACGGTGTACAGCGACTCGCAGTACGTCGTGAACATGATCAACGGCGGCTACGCCCGGCAATGGCAGCGCAACGGCTGGAAGCGAAACGGCGGCAAGGATCCGGCATTGAATCCCGATCTGTGGGGCGACTTGCTGGATTTGTGCGCGGCGCACGAGGCGAAGTTCGTCTGGGTGCGCGGCCACGCCGACAACAAGGAAAACTCGCGCTGCGACGAGCTGGCCGTCGCGGCCCGGCAGGTCGCCGGCCTTCCCGTGGACGAGGGCTACGAGAAGCCGGCCGCGCCCGCGAAGCCGACGCAGTTGTCACTATTCGATGGAATGTAGAGGTCTCTTCGTTTACAAGGTGCTCCCATGAGCAAAATACCGACTGAATTTTCGGGCGTGACGGCGGTAGCCAAGGCCAACGTGTACTTCGACGGCAAGGTGGTCAGCCACAGCATCCTGTTTCCGGACGGCAGCAAGAAAACGCTCGGCCTGATTTACCCCGGCAAGTTCCACTTCGGCACCGACAAGGCGGAGCGGATGGAAATTACCGCGGGCTCCTGCGCGGTGAAGCTCGACGGGCAAGCGGCCGTGAGCATTTACTCCGCCGGCCAGGCTTTTGAAGTCCCCGCGAAATCCGGCTTCGACATCGAGATCAAGTCCGGCATCTGCGAATACATCTGCTCGTACCTGGGATAGCAATCGTTGCCGGGCTCCATTGGCGATGGAAAAAACGCCGTGACGATGTAAGGTATTCCCTTGGGAAGGGAGCCTTCATGCGGACAGGGATCATAGTCGCGGGTGTTCTGGGGTTGGGCCTCTGCGGGTGCCGGCCCGCCGCCGACGGGCAGGGGAAAGCGGAGCTTGTCGCGGATGTGGAGTCCATCCAGCCCGGGACGCCATTCATGGCCGGTGTGCTGATTCGCGTGCCGGAACACTGGCACACGTACTGGCGCAATCCCGGCGACTCGGGTGGGCCGCCCGAAATGGACTGGCAGTTGCCCGAGGGCTTTACGGCCGGCCCCGTCCTCTGGCCCGCGCCGCGCGCATTCGAGGAACCGCCGCTGACGAGCTTCGGCTACGAAAACAAGGTCCTCCTGTTTCGGGAAATCCGGCCGCCCGTCAACCTCGCGACCGGATCGGACGCTGTTCTTGGTGTGAAAATCACGTGGCTGGTCTGCCGCGATGTGTGCCTGTCTGAGACCGCGCAGCTCCGGCTGGCGATTCCGGTTCGATCGGATCCGCCGGCCAAATCCGCCCAGTGGCGCGGCGTGTTCGAGCGTGCTCGGCAGGCTTTGCCCCAGCACGATCCGCAGTGGACGTTCCGGGCCGGTGCGGAAAGGAATGATATCTTTTTGTGCGCGAAACCCGGTCCGGACCTCGCGGCCGGCGGGTTGGCGGGCGCGAGATTCTTCCCGTCGGAGCCGAACCTTGTGGAGTACGGTCTACAGACGTGGTTGGAGTCGCAGGGAGAGTATTGCCTGCGCATGAAACGGATTTCGGCGGATGGGCCGCTCCCCGGCCGGATGGAGGGAGTGCTGGTCCTGCCGGGCGGTAAGGAAGATGGTGCGATCGCGGTGGACGTCGCGATTGAATCAACAAGGAAAGGGGAACCATGAGAACGAAAATGCTGACCGCAGTTGTGTGCATGGCGGTGGGGTTGGGATTGGCAGGCGGTGCCGGGGCCATCGAGGCGGGTCAACCGGCGCAGGACTTCACCCTGAAGGACACGCTGGGCGTCGATCACGCGCTGTCCGCCTTCAAGGGGAAATTCGTGGTGCTCGAGTGGACGAACTACGATTGCCCGTTCGTGAAGAAGCACTACGACTCCGGCAACATGCAGAAGCTGCAGAAGGCGTACACGGAGAAGGGCGTCGTCTGGCTTTCCGTGAATTCGTCGGCGGAAGGCAAGCAGGGCAACTACGCGCCGGAGAAATGGAACGAGCTGATCAAGGAGAAGGGCGTGGCCGCGACGGCGGTTCTGCTCGATCCGGACGGCACGGTGGGGAGGATGTACGGGGCGAAGAGTACGCCGCACGTGTTTGTGATCAACCCGGAAGGCGTCGTGATCTACAAGGGCGCGATCGACGACAAGCCGTCGGTGGATCCCGAGTCGCTGAAGGACGCGAAGAACTACGTGGCGGCGGCGCTGGACGCGGCGATGG
>CALMZY010000283.1 GCA_937870865.1 uncultured Lentisphaerota bacterium
CTCGGCTTTCTCCGGGGAGACTTCAGAGGCCTTCAGAATCATGTCGGCGAGCTTGTGCGTATCGGACGAAGCCTCCTCGATATCCAGGGAGAACTGGCCGGCGGTGCCTTTGAGGAAGGCGATGATTTCCTCGACCGATTTCGCGCCTTTTCCGCCCTCGCCTTCGCCCCCTCCGCTGAGGGCTTCCTGCAGTTCTTCCTTGTTGACGACGACATCTTCCTCGGTAACGAGCTGGTACACGACGGATTTGGCCTGCACGTGGGAGACGCCGCTCTTCGACAGGGCCTCGGAGAAGGAACCCATCGCCTTCATCTTCTCCGGGGGTGTGTTCAGCAATTCCGTCAGCTTGGTGAAGTCAATGAAAGTCACGCCGCGGGCGAGAGAGAAACTGCCGACGTCGATAGCCGAGAGTTGCTTGATGAGGCCGAGCATCAGCGTGTTCTTGGACTCGATCTGCCGGCCGTCGGCCAGGAGCATGTTGTCGGCGACGGTGAAGCTGACGCGTTCCCACTTGGCGAAAAAGCCGCCGAGAAACTCGTATCCCTTCATGATGGCCTGCTGGCTGACCTTGTGCTGGGGCCCATAGAGCGCCATGTTGCTTAAGATCTGCCCCAGGTGCCGCGCGAGTTCGGCAACAGCGGTCATGTCGGCGAGTTGCGGTGCGCCAGGTTCTGTTTGCTCAGGCCGGGTGTCAGTCGTTTCGTCAGCCATGATTTGCCCCCTTAGACTTCCCTGCTATCTTACACCAGGCGGCAAGTCCGGGTAGAGGAAAAATGAGCGGAGGTCCGGCGTGGCGCGCCGGCCGGCGGCACCGGCGCTATAAGAGCAGCCCTTCCAACTGCGACAGGTGCGAAATTGTGGCGTCGGGTTCGAAGTCGCCCGGGCGGCGCGGCAGGTCTTCAGGCGATTCCCACTGGGTGGTCCAGATGGTTTGAAGTCCCGCCTGTTTTCCGCCCTGCACATCCGCGAGCCAGTTGTCGCCGACAATGACGGCGCGGTCGGCCTTGACGCCCAGTTGGTCGAGAAGGGTCAGGAAGGGGACGGGGTGCGGCTTGACGAGCCCGATGTCCCCGGAGACAACGACGCTACGAAAGAAGCCGTCCAGCCCGATATTGGCGAGGCTTTGGCGGATGGCGTTGCCGTCGGGATAGTTGGACAGGAGTCCGAGTTTGTATTCGCGGCCGAGTTTCTTGAGGAGGTCGAAGACGTAGTCCGGCGCCTGGATGACCTTGGTGAAGATTGCAAAGCGTGTGCGCAGAATTTCGGCGACTTCCTCGGGGGAAGGCTCCACGCCGTAGAGTTCGCGCACGAGGCTGGTGGAGATTTCCACCATGTTGTTCTCCCTGTACTCGGGCGGGTTTCCGGAGTAGGGCGCGAGCCGGTTCCGGCTGCGGATTTTCCGGAATTTCGCGAGGTCTGCCTTCCCGAAGAGCCGGTCGAGCGTGTTGGCGAGGGCCATGTCGCAGTACATGATCTGCGTTTTGCCGAACTCGATCAGCGTGTTGCCGTAGTCGAAAATGACGGCCTTGATGGGTTTCTTGTTGAACGGCATGGTTGAAAGTAGTGTTTTGGTTCGTTGATGTATTCGTTGGGGTGCGTGTTTTAATGAACAGGTGCTGATTGGTCAACTGGAAACAGAACTTCGCGGTGATCTGGCTGTCGCAGTTCATCTCGATCATGGGCTTCAACTTCGCCCTGCCGTTCGCCCCGTACTTCATCCAGGAACTCGGTGTGACGGATCCGGTACGGCTCAAAATGTGGGTCGCGGTGTTCGCCGCCTCGACCCCTCTCACTCTCGCGGTCTTCTCGCCGATCTGGGGCATGCTGGCGGACCGGTACGGGCGGCGGGTCATGCTCCTGCGCGCCAACTTCGCCGGCGCCATCGTGCTGGCGCTGATGGGTACGGTCCGCAGCGTCGAACTGCTGATCCTCCTGCGGCTGATGCAGGGCGTCTTCACCGGGACGATGACGGCGGCGCAGACGATGGTCTCCGTGAGCACGCCCAGCCATCGCAGCGGATTCGCGCTCGGCGCGCTGACGGCGGCGATGTACTCGGGAGCCATGGTGGGGGCATTCGTCGGAGGCGTGTTTGCCGATTGGTTCGGATTCCGGGGCACGTTCTTCGCCGGCGGGTTGCTCCTGCTGGCGTCGGGTCTGCTGGTGACCTTCGGTACAACGGAAAACTTCGTGCGGCACATTCCGGAGATCGAGGACGAGCGGTCGCCGGTTCGCGCGCACTGGGCCGACCTGGGGCCTGCGTTGCCGATCCTCATACTCATCGTGGCCATGGCCGGCGCCCGCCAGTTCGACCAGGCCATGCTCCCCCTGCTGGTGCAGGACATTCACGGCTCGATCCAGGGTGTCTCGATCTGGACCGGGTCGCTGAGCGCCTTCTGCGGGATCGCGGGTCTGCTCGCGGCGCCGCTGCTGGGCCGGCTGGCGGACCGGGTCCCGCCGCCCAAGATCGGGAAGATGTCCGCGCTGGGCGCCGGACTGCTGATGTTGCCGCAGGGCCTCGCTCACAGTTTCCTTCTGCTCTTCGGCTGCCGGTTCGGGATGGTCTTCTGCGCGGGCGGGCTGGATCCCGTGTTCCAGATATGGCTTTCGCGCGTGACGCCGGAGCACAAGCGCGGCGTGGTGTTCGGCTGGGCCGCGACGGCGCGTTCCATGGGCTGGGTGGTCGCGCCGCTGGTCAGCGGCGGCGTCGCGTCCGCGCTGGGCATCCGGTCCGTGTTCTTCATCGGCAGCCTGCTCTTCTTCGGGCTGGTGCCGCTGATCTCGGTTGTGGTGAAACGGCTGGCGCGCGATTGAGTTGCATCTGCGAAAGCGGCTCGCCCGTGGACGGGCGACGCTACACCCCGTGGCCGATCCGAACAGTGTAGGGTCCGCTGTCCTCAGCGGACATTCAGGCTCGCAGGGAACGAACGACCCTGCACTGGGGCAGGACACGATAGGCGCGATTCTGAAATCGCGTCTGCGAAAGCGGATTGCCGAGAAGAAAGGTTTGCCCTAAGGTACGGCAACATTTCATGGAGTGCCATGGCCGATCAACAACTTGTCCGTCTGCTTGAAGAACTGGTTTCCATTCCGAGCGTGAGCCCGGAGTACGTCGAGAATCCCGCCGCGGCGGGCGAGGCCAGGATCGCCGTGTTTCTTGCCGATCGCCTTGCCGCGTCCGGCTTCAAGGTCGAATTGGACGAAGTCCAGCCCGGCCGGCCCAACCTGATCGCATCGTTCGGGCCGGACCAGCCGCGCAAGACCCTGCTTTTCGAGGCGCACATGGATACCGTGGGCGTGGCGGGCATGTCGCGGCCGCCGTTCCAGGCGGCCTTCGAAGGGTCTCTCCTGTACGCGCGCGGCGCGTGCGACGACAAGGGGCCGATGGCGGCGGCGCTGGCGGCGCTCTCGCGCGACCGGTTGGAGAAGTTGGCGGCGGCGGGCGTGCAGATCGTCTTTGCGGGCGTGATGGGCGAGGAAACGGGGAACATCGGCGCGGTCCGGCTGGTCGAGAAGGGCCTTCGCGCGGACCAGATCGTCGTGCTCGAGCCGACCGAGCTTTCGATCATTCACACGCATAAAGGAATGATCTGGCTGCGCGTGGAGGTCGGCGGCCTCGCGGCCCACGGCTCGAACCCGGATCGCGGGGTGAACGCGATCACGGGCATGTCGGACGTCATGCAGTTTCTGCATCGTCGGATCGCGGAGGATCAGCGGCTGCGGCACGATCCGGTCCTGGGCCGGCCGACGTTGAACATCGGCATGATCCGCGGCGGCTACGCGGTGAACATCGTGCCGGACTCCTGCTCGATCGAGGCGGACCGGCGTACGCTGCCGGGCGAGGACGAGGCGGCGATTATCGAACGGATTCGCGGCGGGCTGGTCGAACTTCAAGGAGAGGGCCGCATCACATCTCATTCGGTCCGCGTGATCAAGGTGGGCCGCCCCTTCCAGACGGCCGAGAATTGCAGCCTGATCCGGGCGCTGAAGCAGGGCATTGAACAGGCGGGACGCAAGCCCCGGCTGGAAGGCGCCGCGTGGTACAGCGACGCGGGCATCCTCTCGCAGATCGCCTCCGAGGTGGTCGTGTTCGGCCCCGGAAGCATCAAGCAGGCGCACACGGCGGACGAACATATCGATCTGGATGACCTGCAGGCGGGTTGTGATATAGTGAGGCGCTTTCTCGATGGAATGGCGGACGGTTCGCGACAAGGGGAGGGTTGAGTGGTCCGGACACCATGGCTCGTTTCTCTGTGGCTGTGCGCGCTGATCCTGTATGCGGTTCTCGGCGCGGCGAACCTGCATTTCGGCGACCTGAACCAGGACGAGGGCTGGTATCTCTATGCCGCGCGGCAGGTGCACGACGGCGCGGTGCCGTACCGCGATTTTGCGTTCACGCAGGGACCGATGCTCCCGCTGGTGTACTCCATGGCCCAGCCGCTGGTGGACCGGTGGGGAGTGGCCGGCGGACGCCTGTTCTCGCTCCTCGTCGGCTTCCTCGGTGCGCTCGCCGCCGCGGCGCTTGCGGCGCGCGTCGCGCCGGGCGGCCGGAAAGGGCTCGCCGCGCTGCTCACGTTCATCCTGATCGCGGGGAACGTGTACCAGAGTTACTTCACGACGCTGGTCAAAACGTACTCGCTCTGCGCCTTCTTCCTCGCCGCCGGACTCCTCGCCTTGAGCGGCGCCCGCGGCCGCGGCGGGTGGCTGACCTGTTTTCTCGGCGGCATTCTTCTGGCGCTGGCGGCGGGCACGCGGGTTTCGGCGGGCATCGCGATGCCGCTCGCGGGTCTCTACCTCCTTTTCCAGCGCCGCCGCTACGGAGATTCCCGCTGGCTGTGCTTCGGCGTCGGCGGCGCGTTGGGACTGGCTGCGCTGGCCGTGCCGTTCCTGCTGATCGCGCGCGAGGGATTCCTGTTCGGCATGTTCGAATATCACACGCACCGGATGGCCGGCGGTCTCCTCTCGGGCCTCGTGTACAAGGCCGGGTTCATCTCGCGCTTCGTGCAGGCGTATTTCCTGCCGGTCTGCCTGGCGGCGGCGGTCTTGCTCCTGGGCTGGACGAAGTCGCGCGAGCGCGAGCAGGGTGAGCCGTTCAACGTGCTTCTCTGGCTCGTCGTCGCGGGGGTGACGCTGGTCCACTTCGCCGCGCCGTTCCCCTACGAGGATTACCAGGTGCTTGTTTTCCCGGTCTTCGCCGCCGCGCTGGCGGTGAGCTTGGTTTCAAGTTTCAAGTTCCAAGTTTCAGACCGCTGGACACTGTGGCTCCTCGTGTTTGTCTTTGCCGCGTCCGTGGCCTCCGCTTTCTCCTCGCCGGTCAACCAGAACTGGATGATCTCCGGCCGCGACCGGATCTGGTGGAAGGTCAAGGACCAGACCCAGCTCCAGAAACTGCGCGAAGTCGGCAGCTGGATCTCCGAGCAGATGGGGATGGACGACCTGCTCCTGACGCAGGACACCTATCTTGCCGTCGAGGCGAACCTGTGCGTCCCCGAGGGGATGGAGATGGGCCCGTTCAGCTACTTCCCGGACATGGACCGGGCGCGTGCGGAGACGCTGCACGTGCTGAACCGGGAGCTGCTGCTGGAACTCCTTCAGAAAACGGACGCCCCGATGGCGGCGTTGAGCGGCTACAGCCTGTCCATCCAGTCGCCGGGCGTGTCCGAAATTCCGGAGGAGCAGCGCCTCGAAATCTGGAAGGCGCTCGAGACGCGGTACGAGGAAATCTACCAGGTCCCGGAATTCGGACAGGCGTTCACGACGCTGCGCATCTTCAGATTGAGATGAAACTTTCCATCGTCATCCCCGCGTACAACGAGGAGGCCCGCATCCGGCCGACGCTCGACGCGTACACGTCCTACTTCGAGGCGAAGTACGGCAAGGATGTCGAGTTCATCGTGGTCGTGAACGGCTCCCGGGACGGCACGGAGGACATCGTCCGCGAGGTCGCCGGGAGGAGCCCGCAGGTGAGGTCCATCATCGAGCCCCGGGCCATTGGGAAGGGCGGCGCGATCATGCGCGGCTTCGAGGTCGCGACCGGCGAATGGGTCGGCTTCGTGGATGCGGACAACGCGACCCTGCCGGAGGCGTTCGACGATCTCGTGACCCACATCGGCGACGCCGGCGCGATCATCGCGTCCCGGTACATCCCCGGCGCGAAAGTCAGCCCGCGCCAGCCGCTGAGCCGGCGGATCGCGTCGCGCGTGTTCAACAAGCTGATCCGGCTCCTGTTCAAGCTGAAGATCACCGACACGCAGTGCGGCGCGAAGCTGCTTCGCGGCGATGCGATGCGCGCGGC
>CALMZY010000284.1 GCA_937870865.1 uncultured Lentisphaerota bacterium
CCCCCCCCCCCCCCCCCCCCCCCCCCCCCCCCCCCCCCCCCCCCCCCCCCCGGGAGCCGAAGCTGATCAAGGGCCCGGATGTGCTGCTGGACACCTTGCGCGTCCTGAAGAGCCAGATCCCGGAAGTGTTCGTTCTGCTGTGCGGGCCCGCGCGCGGCTACGTGAAGCGCGGCCTGGCGGCGGCGGGAATTCCGTTTCGCCATGTCTTCGCAAAACGCTACGAGGAAATTCCCCGGCTCTACCACGCGCTCGATGTATGCCTTGTCACATCGAGGCAGGAGGGAGGGCCGAAGGCCGTGCTCGAATCGATGGCTAGCGGCGTGCCCCTGGTGACCACCCGCGTGGGGCAGGCGATGGACCTCGTGCGCGACGGGGAAAACGGATTCATGGTCGATGTGGAAAACGTGGCCGCGTTGGCGCATTCGGTTCAGCGGATCCGCGGGCTCGACGCGTCCGCGCGGCAGGCTTTGCTCAACGCCGGGCGGGTGACCGCCGAGGCCAATGCCTGGGACCGTCAGCGGGACTTGTGGAAGGATTTCTTTTCCGGAGTGGTTGAATGAGGAGCCTGACGCTGAAAGTCATCGGCCGTCTCGCGGCGGAAGTCCGCGAGTTTCGCCGGTGGGAGGCCCTTCGCGATCCGCGCGACCTGCGCGTGTATTACGGAATGGACCGGCTCCCCGAGCGCAGCGGAGACGTGTCGGGAGGCTTTGTGAAATGCCTGGACCTGGCGGCGCGATTCCCGAATTCGGCGGCGAAAGCCAATCTCCTTTATCTCGTGAGCAGCGCCTTGCCCGCGCGCCGCGAGTTGCTCGCTCGCGCGGCGCGGCGGGCCGGCGGAAAGTTCGTGCTGAACCAGAATGGCGTGGCGTATCCGGCATGGGCTGGCCCGTCATGGCGGGAGATGAACGGACCGAACGCGCACGTGCATGCGGCGGCCGATTATGTCGTGTACCAGAGCGAGTTCTGCCGGCGGTGCGCGGAACGGTTCCTGGGGCCGCGGAACGGACCCGCCGAAATCCTCTACAACGCGGTGGATACCGGCGCGTTTTCGCCCCGCGCCGGGTACGATCGCGACGATCGGATCCCCGCGTTGCTCGTGGCCGGTAGCCATCACGAGCCGTACCGCGTGAAGAACGCGATCCTGGCGTTGCCCCGGGTGCGGCGGAAGGCCGAGGTCCGCATGGCGATCGCGGGGCGCCTGGTCTGGAGCGACAACGCCGAGGCGGAAACGCGCGGATGGGCGCGGGAGGCGGGCGTGGAAGATGCGGTCGATTTCCTGGGACCCTATTCCCAGGAACACGCTCCGGATTTGTTTCGCCGGTCGGATGTGCTGGTGCATCTGAAGGTGCAGGATCCCTGTCCCCGCCTCGTGGTGGAGGCGATGGCGTGCGGAGTGCCGGTGGTCTATTCCGCGACCGGCGGGACGCCGGAACTGGTCGGCGAGGAAGCCGGGCGCGGAATGATCGGGACTGAGGACTATGACGAGCTTCGGCCGCCGACGCCCGAAGCCGCGGCCGAAGCTATTCTCCGCGTGCTGTCCGACCGCGTCGCACTTGCGCGACAGGCCAGAAAGCGTGCCGTGGAACGGTTTGCCACAGGCGACTGGACTCTCGCGCACGCGCGGATCTTCGAAGGATTGGCCGCGGGGAAATAAACCATGAGCGTGCCGCGCGTCAGCGTCGTTCTCCCCGTCTATAATGGAGCCGCTTTCCTCGCCGAGTCGCTGGAAAGCGTGTTGCGCCAGACCTTCCACGATATCGAGGTTCTGGTGATCGATGACGCCTCGACGGATGATTCGGCGGCCGTGGCGGAACGCATCGGCGATCCGCGGGTCCGCGTGATCCGGCATGATCAGAATCGGCGGCTGCCGGAGACGCTGAATCATGGCTTGGATCTGGCGCGCGGGGAATTCGTCGCGCGCATGGATGCCGATGACCGTTGCCATCCCCGCCGGTTCGAAAAGCAGGTGCGATTCCTGGATGCCCATCCGGAGATCGGCATCTGCGGCAGTTGGGTCCGCCTGGTCGGTGGCCCGGCGAAGACGACGCGGAAGTACCCGGTGTCGCCCGACGCGGTGGACGCCTTCCGCTTCTTCCACTGCCCGTTTGCACATCCCGCGGTGATGCTGAGACGCGCCTTGCTGGAGGAACGGCATCTCCGTTACGAACCGCGGGCGGCGGCGGTCGAGGATTTCGATTTGTGGACGCGCTTGTTGACGTTCACCCGCGGAGCCAATCTTCCCGAGGCCCTGCTCGACTACCGCCTTCACGAGGCCAGCGTGACCTCGCGCGACTGGACGGCGATGGATGAAAATTCGGCCGCGGTCCTCGGTGCTGCGCTGCGCGAAATCCTGCCCGCCGTCACGGACGAGCAGGCGAGGTTTCATCGGCGGGTGAGCATGGCGGATATCCCGACGGATGCGGATAGTCTCCGCGAGGCGGGCGAGTGGCTGAACGTGCTCGCCGCCGTGCTGGATCGGAACCGCGACGCACGGGCCGTCCTGCGGGATATCTGGCTTCGCCTGGCCATGCACGTCGCGCCGGTCGCGGGATTGGCTTGCCTCGGTGAGGCGTTGTGGAGTGCGTTTCCCCGGAAATACGGATTGGAAACGCGGCAGCGGCTGCTGATCGTCGCCTCGGCGGTCAAGGGCTGGGTGAGAGGTTTCCGGTGAGAGTCCTGCTGGTCAACGCGTATGCGAAAAGCGGCGGCGCTTCGGTCGCGGCGCGGCGTCTCTGCGCCGCCTTGAACGGGGTGGGGGCGGAGGCCCGGCTTCTCATTCAGAACGCGGAGGGCGCGGAGGCGACCGGACTGCTGTCCACGCGTGATCGCTGGGCGTGCCGGCGGCCGGTGATCGACGCGCTGCCGGTGCTGCTTCGCCGGAACCGCCGGAGCCCGCATTGGGGCAATGCGTGGATCGGCAACGGCGCAACGAGAAAAGCCATTCGCGATTTCGCGCCGGACATCACGCACCTGCACTGGGTGAACCACGGAATGCTGTCGCTGCGCGACATCGCGCGGCTGCGGGGCCCCGTCGTGTGGACGCTGCACGATTCATGGGTGTTCACCGGCGGCTGTCACAGTCCGCAGGAGTGCCGGAAATTCCAGGAGTGCTGCGGCGCCTGCCCCGAACTGAATTCCGCGTACGATCGCGATCTGAGCCGCCGGAACTGGAATCGCAAACGCGCCGCGTGGAAGTCCGCCGATTTCACGGTGGTGACACCGAGCCGGTGGCTCGCCGGCGAGGCGCAAAGCTCGTCGCTCCTGGCGGGCCGGCAAATCGTCACGATCCCCAACGCAGTGGACACGGCGGTCTTCTGTTCGATGGATCGCGCGGCGGCGCGGCGTTCTTTGGGACTTCCGGAAAAAGTTCCGCTGTTCCTGTTCGGCGCGCACGGGGCGGCGACGGATTGGAACAAGGGAATGGACCTCTGGCTCGCGGCACTGCCCGCCGTGGCCGGAAAAACGCCGGACGCCGTCCCTGTGCTGGCGGGTGTTGCGGCCGGAACGTTTTCCGGGGCGGCACGGCCCGTACACGAACTGGGCGTGCTCCCCCCGGAACGCATGGCGATGGCGATGGCGGCGGCGGATGTCGTGGTGGTCCCTTCACGGATGGAGAACCTGCCGAACATGGTGGCCGAGAGCTTGGCGTGCGGAACGCCGGTCGCGGCGTTTGCGGTGGGCGGGATTCCTGAAATGATCCGACCGGGTGGAACCGGCTTCCTGGCGCGCCCGCTCGATCCCGCCGACCTGGCCCGCGGCATCTGTGAACTGCTGGCGCGCGGCGGCGGGATGAGGGAGGCGTGTGCCACGTTCGCCCGTGAAACGTACGCACCGGAAATCGTTGCCCGCCGCCACATGGAGTTGTATCGCTCGTTGATCCCATCGAGATGAATGCGCCGTCCATCAGCGTGGTCACCGCCTGCCGGAATTCGGAGAAGGACCTTCCGGCCGCCGCCGCGTCCGTGCTGGCCGCGTTGGGGCCGGGCGATGAATGGGTGGTGCAGGACGGCGCGTCCGCGGACGGATCCGTGGGGTATCTGCGCGGATTGGGCGACGCGCGCCTGCGGCTGGAAAGCCGCGCCGACCGCGGAACCTATGACGCGATGAATCGCGCGACGGAGCGGGTTTCGGGGGACTTCATTTTGTTCCTGGGCGCGGACGATCGTCTGCGAATCCGGTTGGACGAGGCGCGCGGGTTCCTGGGCGATTCGCGCACGGTGTACTACGGCGACGTGTGGCGCACGCTTACGGCGGATCGCTATGCGGGTGAGTTCGATGGCACGAAGCTTGCCCGCACGAACATTTGCCAGCAGGCGATCTTCTATCCGCGCGCGGCATTCGAGAACCGGAAATTCGACGTCCGTTATCCTCTCCAGGGCGACTGGGTGTTCAACATGGATTGCTTTGCCGATCCGTCGCTGAAGTTTGAATATCTGCCGCTGATCGTGGCCGACTATGCGCAGGCCGGCGCCAGTTCATCCCGGATGGATGAGGCGTTCCAGAAAGATTATCGGCGGCTTTTGAAAAAGTACTTTTCACTCCGCGAGCGGTGGCGACCGTCGTTGCTGAGCACGCTGTCGGACGTGTATCGCGCGCTGCCGGGCGTGCCGGCTCCCCGTCAAACCCCCGCGAGGGCAAAATGAATTCGTTGCTTGGCGTCAGTCTTCCCGTGTACAAGCGCCCGGACCAGTTGCGGCGCTGCCTGGTCTCCGTCATCGAGGCCGCGAGGCCGCACGGCGTGCCCGTTTACATCCTGGACGATTCCGGCGACGACACGAACCTGGAGACCGTTGCGGCGGCGCGGCAGGCGTACGCGGAGATCCGGCACATTCGCAACCCCTCGACGTTGGGGATCGACCGCAACATCCTGAATTCGGTCGACGCGTGCGAATGCCGGTACGTCTGGCTGCTGGGGGAGGACGATCGCCTGACGCCCGACGCGGTGGGAACCGTGCTCAAGATTCTGGCGTCCGAGCCGGCGTTCGTTTTCGTGAACTACTCCACCGTGAACGAGGAAGTGACGTCCGTGCTTCGGGAACAGGCGTTGCCGCTCGCCGCCGACGGCCGGCAGGATGCGGCCGGATTTCTCGCGAGCCACGGCTGGGCTGCCGGGTTCATTGGCGGGTGCGTGGTGAATCGGGAACTCTGGCGAAAAGCCCCGCAGGATCCGTACATCGGCACCTACTTTGCCCACGTCGGCGTGATCTTCCATTCTCTTCACGGGCGCGAGGTGCAATGGGTGGCCGAGCCGCTTGTGCTCAACCGGTGCGGGACCACGGCGGCGTTCACATGGCAGTCGGTGACGTTCGAGGTTCTGGGAGGCTGGGCGCGGCTGATGGACGGCCTTCGTCCCTTGTACGGGAAAGAGGTTTGCGATCAGGCGGTTCAGTCCTTCGAGCGCGCGCACGGCTTGAACTCGCTGAAGTTCCTTCTGTATCTGCGTGCCGGCGGCGCCTATGACCGGCGCCATTTTGAAACCTATATCCGGCCCGCGAGGCGGGGAATGGTGTACACTGCCGCCGCCTGGCTGGTGGCGCGGGGCAACCGGAAGCTGATTCACATGGCGCACCGGCTGGTGTCCCGGGTACGGCAGCAGCGCGGCCGGCGCATCGCCGGGTATTGAGCATGGAAGAACTCGTCCAGGCCTTGAAGATGATGGCGGCCTTGGCCGTCACGCTGGTGGTTCCGCCGCTGGTGCCGGCGCGGAGACTGGCTCCGCGCGGCGCCGGCTGGATGGTGCCGCTGCTCGCGCTGGCCCTCGGTTGTGTCAGCCAGGGCGTGCTGGGCTTTTTCTGGGATCGGCTGGTGCGCGGACCCGTGCGCTTCGAAGTCGCGCTCTACTACGGATTCTGGATCGTTGCGACTTTGCTCTCCGGCTGGATGCGCCGTTCCGAAACAAACGAGCCGGGAGCGCCCGGACGCCTGGAGTTGCGACTGCTGGTTCTGATCGTGGCGGGCGCGGCGCTGGTTCGGAGTCTTCACCCGCTGGCACATGCCGCGCTGGGACAATCGGACGCCTACAGCCATCTGCAGTTCATCCGCTGGGTGGTGGCCGACGGTATGATCCACAATCAAATTTACCCGCCGTCGTTCACGTGGATCATGGCGCTGCCGGCGGCGACCTTCGGATTGGATCCGTACTGGCTTGCGCGTTTCGGCGGCGCGTTCTGGGGCGCGGGCCTGACGTTTGCCCTGTTCGCGCTCGCGCGGTGCGGCGGTCTCCCGTGGGCCGGACTCTGTGCCGCCGCGCTGGCCGCGTTCTGCCCCGCATGGATGCCGCTGTTGAAGACCGGAGTGGGAGTGTTCGCCAACCAGCTTGGACTTTTCCTCCTGCCGCTGATCCTGCTCTTCTATATTCGAAGCGATTGGAAGCCCGCCCTCGGGTTCCTCGTTGCCGTCGCGCTGGCCCTGGCTTCCGCGGTGCCGATGATGCTGATTTCACTCATGCCGGTTCTGCTGGCGGACAGGCTTCTCGCGTCCGCGGCCCGCGAATCCCGCTGGTGGCGCAACGCCGTCGTTTTCGGCCTCGCCCTGGTGCCGGCTTTCGTCCTGCTGTTCTGGCAGGCGGAGCGCATTCAGGGCATACACCGCGACGCCACGATGGAGATTGTCACGGGCGGCGCCGTCAAAGCCGCGCCGCAAGCTGCCGCGCAAAAGCCGGAGGTCCGCAAGGCGGAGCCGCCCAACGCTCATGTCGTGCTGGTGAAGAATTTCCTTTCCGTGAAGCGAAAGGGATACGGCAACCCGTGGCTGAACCTGGCCGGTGGCGGCCTCGCGCTGGTTTTCCTGGCGGCGCTGGCTCTCGGCATTCGCAGGAAGAACGCCGCGCTTCGACTCCTGGGGGTGTGGGGCGTGGTGACTTCGATCCAGGCCGGCACGGGGGTTTTCCAGTTCACGGGATATCAACGGGAAGGCTGGAGTCTGTTGCTCGCGACCGCGTGGCTGGGCGGCGTGATCGCGTCAGGGATTATTCCCTCCGGACTGGAAGGGTCTGAACAGAAGTTA
>CALMZY010000285.1 GCA_937870865.1 uncultured Lentisphaerota bacterium
TCGAGTACGCGCTCATCGTACGGTTGCTCCCCACCGAGAACACGCCCCACCCCGCCCACGCGGTGCTCGTCGTGCAGAACACCTCGGTGCCTTCGGGGGTTCCCGGCACGCCCGTCCTGTGGGCGTCAAAGCCCGTGTTCACCCAGTTACCGGCCCACACGTAGATGTCGCACCCGAGCGGAATGCCCGCGTCGACGAAGATATCGTCCTCCGTGTGCAGCGTGATCCGCGTCTCCGGGTTCACCGGCGCGCCGAACGGCTCCGGCGTGAACCGGAAGGTGTCGTCCAGACCGATCCGCTGGAGCATCGGATTCGTCGCGATCGGCGGATACATGTAGGCCAGCCACAGGTAGTTCGAGCTCGCGGGGGCCGAGTTCGAGATGGTGACGCTGTAGTAACCGCTGCCCACGGGGTTGGTGATCGTGTACGTGGCGCTGCCCAGCACGCCGCGGTTCGTCCCCAGGAACGGGTCCTCCAGCCGGATTTCGAGCTTCGTCGGCAGGTTCGTTCCAAGGTCCTCCCACTCCACCGGCACCTGGACCGTCTCGCCGCGGAACACCTCCACGGGGAAGTTCGTGGCCTCGATCCGGAGCCGGGGCGCGAAGTAAATGCGGACATCCTTGGACGCGCTCACGTTCGTCCCGCGGAAGTAGATGTACCATTCGTACGTCGCTCCGCCGAGCGTGCCGGCGTGCTCCCACATCGCCGGATCATAGTCCGCCACGCTGGGCCAGGTGGCCGTCGGGAAGTCGTTGGACGGATAGTCGATTCCCTGCACGGTCTCCCATACCGTCGCGTACTGCTCGTCGCGCAGGCGGGTGTTGTCCCACTCGACATAGCTGTTCGCGTTGGAGTACGGGCTCAGGAGCCCGAATGTGTTGGTCGTCCAGTTCGTGCTCTGGATCGGCTCATCGCGGAACACCGGCGCATTGTTCACGAAGAGGTCGCTCTTCAGGTACGGGTCGCCGTCGCGGACATTGATGACCACGTGATGCCAGGCGCCCGTGGTCAGGTTCGTCGCCGCGTAGTACGCCGGGCTCGCATCATCCCACCCGCAACGGTTCGGGCTGACGTACAGCACGCGGCCGCGGTACACGAAGCCGCCGTCCCTCGCCCCGTTCATGAAGCGCACGTCGTATTCGAACGTCGTGTTGGTATCGTTCAGGCTGATCCCGTTGCGCACGATGTACGAGTACCCGCCCGTGCTGACCACCGTTGCGCGCAGGGTGCCGTTCGTGACACGCCACGTGATGTTCGGATGCGAGGCCACGTTCCACCCGCTGGTGTTGCCCGCGTTGAACGTGTAATCGTCGGCCAGCAGGCCCTTGTCCTTGATGCCGAACGTCATCACCAGCTGCTGCGTCCGGGTGTTGAACGCGATCCACTTGTCCCAATCGCGGCCCGCGTACGCGTAGTCGGTGATCCCGAGGATCTGCAGCCCGACGCCGCCGAGGCTCGTGTAGATGCCCGCGCCGTCGTCGTCCGATGTATAGAACCCGGAGTGCGTTCCGTACGGATCCGAGGAGTCCCACGGGTAGACGTACAGCGTCCAGTACAGCCTGTCACCGGTCATGATGTTGTTCGTGGGAATATTGACGACCAGGGTCGCCGTGCCGTTGGCGTTCAGCACCCAGCCGGTCGTGCTCAGGATCACGAAGTCCCACGCATTCGTCCGCTGCGTATCGTACTTCAGCTCCAGCTTGACCTTCGTCGCCTGGCCGCGCGCCCACTCGAAGACCCGCTGCGCCACGGTCTTGAAGACATTCGTGAGCTGGCCGTTCATGTCGACGCCGAAGTTGAAGACAAACGCCTTCGGGGGTGCGGCCGGATCGGTCGTGAGCTTGTTGGCGATGAGCGCCGGGGCGCTGGATCCATTCTGCACCGTCCCCAGCGCGGTGCCGCCGGACACGGTCGTCCACGGGCGCGCGACGCCGGAGGCCGTCAACTGGCTGCCGGGCGCGTAATCGAGCGTCACGTAGTGGCTCTCCGAGCCGACCGTGACCTTGGTCAGGTTCGACAGCGTGGTATTCGCGGCCGACACGCCGAACACGCTTTCCACGCGGCCCATGTCCGCGGCGCCGGTCTCGTTCCGCATCGCCACGCTGCCGTCCAGCGCGATCACGCTGAACATGCCGCTGTTGATATAGGTGACCAGGTTCGCCGCTTCGGCGTCGTTCATCACGTACACGCTCGGCAACACCAGCGTGGTGAAGAACTGGTTCAGATAGCCCCAGTCCATGTTCAGCGGCGAGCCGGTCTCGCCGTTTTCATCGTCGTCGATGAAGTAGTAGCCCTTCTGCGGCTCCCAGATGCCCAGCTGAACCGCGCGGGTCCCGAGGCCGATCCGGCCCGTGGCGAAGTTCGTCGCCCAGAACCGGCCGGCGTACTGGCCGTCGAAGTACACCGTGTTGGTGATGCCGTTGCACTCCACCCTCAGGTTGTACCACTGGCCTTCCACCGGCCGCGTGGCCTTCGGGAAGTCGTACAGCCAGCCCTGCTGCTGGATGACCCCGCCCTGCTTCACCATGTAGCGCAGCCGCCAGAAGCCGTAGAAGTTGTGGATGCCCACCTTGTAGTAGTTGCTGCGGTTCTGGTAGCGCAGGAATATCTCCGCATCGTTGAAGTACGGCCCCTGCTTCCGGTACAGAATGTCCGCGCTCACGCTGTAGTTCGTCCACGCGCTGCCCGTGGTCAGGATGTTGTCGTCGTTGCCGATCCGCCACGCGCGCAGGGCCTTGTCCTCAATGTAGCCGGTCAGGGCATACCCCAGATCGTAATGCCCCTGCGCCGTCCAGGTCGTCCCCGTGTTGGCCGAGTAGACGCACGCGTTGTTGGTCAAGTCCCAGGTATAAGCGCCATACGAGGGCGCGTACTCGCGGTTCGCGTAGTAGTAGCCCGTCGTGCCCAGGTTCACGATTTCGAAGAAGTACTGGGTGGTCGTGCCGAGTTGGAGCGCCGGCCTGTACCCGAAACTGACCCAGCCGTTCGTGGTCGAGACGAGCGTGCGCGAGACCGTGGAGGTCGCCAGCACGGCCTTGTCCGACCAGCGGCGGATCCGCAAGCTGATGTCGCCGTTCGCCGTGCTCTGCTTTCGGATGTACAAGGCGATGTTGGTGACGTTCAGCGCCCGCGTCAGCTGGAACTGCTGGCCGTAGCGCGTCGCGCCCAGCATCGTGACCGCGCCGAAGGTGGCGTACGGCTGGGCGAACGACGTGCTGTCGCTGTACAGCACGCGGAAGACCGGATCGTTTGTCTGCGAAGTCCAGCTGGTTCCCCGGTTCGCCGACGTCAGGACCTTGCGCCCCTCCGCGTCCGGCCCCACGTACTGCACCCGCAGGTAGTTGTTGGTGGTGCTGATGGCCCCGCTGACATGCCGCACGACGAAGTGATAGGCCTGCCCGGCGGTCCAGGCGACATTGGTCATCTCCACCGTCGTCCATCCATAGGAGGTTGACGGCGAGGTGAAGTTCCCGGACGACAGCGCCGCTCCGCCCGGAATGCCGCTGTTGTCGCTGAAGAGCCCCAGGTTGTACACGGGCGCGTTGCCGACCCGGGCCGTATACAGGTAGATCTTGTCCACCGTCTTGTTGGTGTTCGCGATCACCTTGAAGCTCAACCACGCATTGGTCGAGTTCAGGTTGTACACGCGCGTGGAGTCATAGCGCAACGCCTTGCCGTGCCCGACCCGGCTCGGGGTCTGGCCAACTTCCCAGTTGGCCGCGCCCGCCTGCCGCGTCCATCCGGCAGAATCGCCATCCTCGAAGTTGTCCGAGTACAGGTTCGAGACCACGACGTCGTCGAACGAGATGTCCAGCGGATTGCCCGCGGTGTACCCCATGCTCTCCAGCCAGTTCGCCGCCGC
>CALMZY010000286.1 GCA_937870865.1 uncultured Lentisphaerota bacterium
CACCGCTTCGCCGAGCAGCTGGGCGGCAACATCATCCGCGCCTATCTCGAGATCGAGGCGGAGTCGGTCTGAGCGCCCCCAGGGCCGGGCTACGCCCTGCCCACCCCCAGGGGGAGCAAGAAAAAACGGGGAGGCCCATGGTTTTCTTGAGGGACAGCCAAGACTGATGCAAGCATTCGCCTGGCCGCTCATGGCCGGGTGGCTATGCTGCCTCAAGCCCTTGAATTACGCGCCCTCATCAGCCGCAGTACTTCAGCGGCACCGCCTCATTTCCTCTTATCGAGCAGATCCTTCAAGCCCGCGAAGGGATTGTGGCCGGCCGGGGTGGCTGGCTGGTTCGAGGCGCGGGTCTGGGCGATGAGCGGCGCGTCCAGGTCGCGGGAGTGTTCCGCGTCGTGGCAGTAGAGGCAGAGCAGCTCCCAGTTGCTGCCGTCGGGCGGGTTGTTGTCGTGGTTGTGATCCTTGTGATGGACGGTCAGCTCGCGGAGGCGCCGCCCCTCGAACTCGCGGCCGCATCGCGCACAGAGATGGGGAAACAGTTTCAGCGCCTGCTCCCGATATCCCTGCTGGCGGAGCGCGGCATCCCGGTGCAGCTCTGTGAGAATCTTCGCGCGTTGCTCGTCGCTGAGAGGTTTCTTGCGCACGGTCATATGCCTTGGAAGAGTACCCGCTGAACGCGCGGAAAAACATGGAAAAATGCGCGATGGCAGACGCGATTTTGAAATCGCGTCTACAGACCCCCACGTCCGCCCGGCCTCACGGGGCCGGTGTCTGCGCGGCGGGCTGGAAGAACCTCTTTGTGTAGAAAAGATAGGCGAGGAAACAGATGGCCGACACGACGGCGAAGGGGATCAACAGCTCGCCTGGCGGCATGGGGGTCTGTTTCATCATCTCGATCTGTTCCGGCGGGAAATTCATCTTCTCGTACATATCCATGAGGTCCATGCGGGCGAAGGTCACCAGCGTGGACAGGGTCCACAGGAGCGTCGACAAAACCGCGCACCACCAGGCGGCCATGCGGAGGTGCCACGTGCCCCACGCGACATAGGCGCTCAGAAGGATCAGTACGATCGCGGCCGCGGCGCCGGCGGGCCCGTTCAGGATGAACCCGAAGAACGGAAGCGCCCAGTTGTAGAACGCGAGGAAGAGCATCGAGAGCGCCCAGAATCCGAACAGGAGACTCAGCGCGAGCACGGGGAGGGGGCGGCGGTCGGTCCAGCGCTCCTGCGCGTCTCGCGCTTCGCACGTCGCCTTCACGTGCGGGCTCCGGTAGAAAAAGAGGAACACGGCCGGCAGGAACACGTAGAACACGGACAGGGTGCCGAACATGATGATCTTCACAATCTTCAGCGCGGCCGGCGGCAGGTTCGGGTCCTGGCTCATCTGCGCGAACAGGGCGGGGGAGATCGCGGCCATGAACAGGATGCCGATGACCCCGCAGATCATCCAGACCCACGAGAAGATCAGCGAGAGAGCGCGGGCCCAGCGGCGGGCCATGATGGAGCCGACGCCCATCGAGATGAACCACGCCGCGAGGAAGATGTAGACGATCAATCCGGGAATGGCCGTGCCGAGGCTGGCGCCCTGGGCGGTATTCCGGCCGGCGATCATGCCGAGGATCATGAGGGGAATGAACAGGGCGCACAGCGCGCCGAGGATGATCTGGAAGATGCCAAATACGACGAGTCCGACTTTGCGGTCCTTGAACGTTGAAGCGTCTGTCATGATACCCCCCCTTTTGGTGATGCGCTTTTCATGATAGCCGGGTCCGGGGTTTTCGCCATGAAAAAGCGGACGCGCCCTGCCTGTCCATTCTTGCCTTGCCGGGTTATACTACATGCGTCATGCGCGGGTGCCGCATACTTGTGTTGGTTTCGGTTCTCAGCCTGCTGGCGGCCTGTTCGGTCAAGCCGCCGGAGCCGGTGAAGCCGGCGGCCCCGGCCCAGACCCTGTTCGACGCGGCGCGCGACGGGAACCCCGTCCTCGTCGATTTCCTGCTTTCCGAGGGCGCGGACGTCAACGCCGCCGACCCCGAGAAGCTCACGCCCCTGCACCTCGCCGCGTTCGGCGGACACGCGAAGGTCGTCCGACAATTGCTTGCCGCCGGCGCGAACATCGGCGCGCGCGACATGTACGGATTCACGCCGCTCCACGCGGCGGCGCGCGAAGGGCATCTCGAAGCCGTTCAGGCGCTGGTGGAAGGCGGGGCGGATGTCGCGGCGACGGACATCGACAAGTTCACGCCCGTGCAGGTCGCGTTGTTCATGCAGAGGCAGGACGTTGTGGACTACCTCTACGCGCACGGCGCGGTCCGGGAAGAGGAGCCGGCGCCGCCGCCCGCGGAGGTCGAAACGCATGCTCCGGAAATGGCTGCGCCCGTCGTGCTTACGGGCGCGACATTCCGGGCGTGGACCAGCGCATCCGGCGCGCAGGTCGAGGCCGAGTTTGTCCAGTGCGTGATGGACATGGTCACGCTTCGGAAGAACGACGGCACGCTGGTGCGGATCCGGCTGAACCAGCTCACGCCGGCCGACCAGGTTGCGGTGCGGCAGTTGGACGGGAGCCTGCCGCCGGTGCTGGCGCGCCAGCGAACGGCGCAGGCGGACAAGCCGCGGCCCTCCCTGGCCGAGCGTCTCGGCGACGAAAAAGACTGGGACATGCTGACCGACTGCAAGCTGCTGCGCAGCAAGGCGAACGACGGCGATTCCTTCCACGTCATGGCCAACGGGAAGGAGTACATTTTCCGCCTGTACTACGTGGATGCCCCGGAAACCTCGATGGCTTTTCCGGAGCGCGTGAAGGACCAGGCGGAGTACTTCGGACTGGACGAGAGCGACACGCTGCGACTGGGCGAGGACGCGAAGAAATTCACGGACCGCGTGTTGTCAAAGGGCTCGTTCACCGTGGTGACCCGGTGGGAGGACGCGCGCGGAAACAGCCGCCTCCCGCGCGAATACGCGTTCGTGGTGACCCGCCAGGGCGACTTGGACGAACTGCTGATGGCGGAGGGTCTCGTGCGGCTGTACGGCATGCGGATCCACGGGTCGTTCGGCTCGAGGAAGTATAACGAGCTGAAGGACCTGGAGCGGGACGCCAAGAAAGCCAAGGCCGGCGCGTGGGGATTGGGTAGTAACGAGACAAGTGCCACTGCGAGAGCGCCTTAGCGAGGAGTCCAAAGTCCAAGGTCTACAGCCCAAAGTCTTCTGGCTTAACCTTGGACATTGGACTTGGAACCTTGGACTTTCCTCGTCCCAAAACGCCCTCGACGAAGTTCCTGCAAAGAGATAGGATTTTGTCTCTGTGCGGACCTGTTGCATCATGCGAAAGGAACCTGCCATGAAGAAGATGATTCCCGCCATTGCTCTCGTCGTCTGCCTGGCCGCCACCGGCTTTGCCCAAATCTGGACGGAAGATTTTACCGGCCAGGAGGGGAAGGGGTTGTCCGGAACCGTCGCGCTTGGAGTGGTGACGAATATGACTGGCGTCACGAACTGGACGGTGGCTGGGGGACAGGACTTGGATGGCGATACATCTCTGAACTGGTGGCAGGTCACGAATGGAGTGTTTCAAGGTCAGGACGTGGGCGCGGCAACGGCGGATTGGGAATCGAAGGCCATTGATATCTCGGCCGAAAATCTGGTTTCGATCAGCATGGACCTGGCGCAGGTGGAAAACGGGTTTACGACGGGTCCGAGGTACTTCAAAGTATTCTATAAGCTGGACGGCGGAGCCGAGCAGCTGCTGTTGTACGTCTCCATGACCAATCAAGCCTCCTACGACGGTACAACCTTCACGTCTCCAGGCATTGATGTTTCGGCGGCAAGCACCCTCAGTGTTCTTACCAGGATATATGTCACCGTCGGAGGTGACGGATGGCAGTTCGACAACGTCGTTGTTGCGGCGGGCGCCGGCCCGACGAATGTGCAATTTACGGCCGCATCCGCGAGCGTGACGGAATCTTCCGGCAGTTACACGGTGACGGTGTACAAGACGGCGGCAAGCGGCAACGTCAGCGGGGAAGTCTCGCTGGGCGGAACCGCGGCCGAGGGTGCCGGGGTGGATTACACGATCGACACGACGAATTTCACCATGAATGGCGCGACAACGAGCGCAACGTTTGTGGTCACGATCAACGACGACACGGCGACGGAAAGCGGCGAAACGATCATTCTGACGCTGGCAAACGTGGCTGGGGGAACGATCAGCGTTCCGGGCGTTTTCACGCTGACCATTTTCGGCAACGACATGGCCGAGCCCGCCATCTGGATCAACGAAGTCAACTACGACACGCCCGGCACCGACGAGAACGAGTTCGTGGAAGTGGCCGGCCCGGCCGGCGTGGTTCTGTCGAACTACTACATGGCGCACTACGACGGCAATGACGGCTCGGTCATCGGCGACATTCAGATGGAAGGAACGATCGATGACGAGGGATGCGGCTACGGCGCGGTGGCGTTTGACGCGCTGGGCCTGCAGAACGGGCCGGACGGCGTGGCGCTGATCTCCATTGCCGGCGGCGTGACCAGCCTGGTCCAGTTCATCAGCTACGAAGGAACGTTCACGGCCACGGATGGACCTGCCTCCGGATACACATCGTCCGGCATTGGCACGCAGGCCGACAACATAGACACCCTCCAGTTGGGCGGCACGGCGACGAACTACAGCGCGTTTGCGTGGGAAACGAACACCGTGTCCAAGAATTCTCTCAACGTCAATCAGATCATCGCCGGCTGTGTGCCCGCGCCTGTGACCAACGTGCACTTCACGGCGGCGGCGGACAGTCTTGCGGAATCGTCCGTCAGTTACACGGTGACGGTCGTCAAGACCGTGGCGGACGGGAACGTGAGCGGGCAGGTGCAACTGGGCGGGACGGCCGCGCCGGGCGCGGGTTCGGACTACACGATCAGCGCCACGAACTTCACGCTCAACGGAGCCGTCACTTCCGCGACGCTTATCGTGACAATCAACGACGATGCGGCCACGGAGCCGGGGGAGACGATCATCCTGACGCTGGCGAACATCGCGGGCGGCGCGATTTCAACGCCCAGCCAGTTCACGCTGACCGTTCTCGGAAACGACCTGCCGGAGCCGGCGGTCTGGATCAACGAAATCAACTACGATCCCCTGGGCTCGGACAGCAACGAATACGTCGAAATCGCGGGGCCGGCCGCCGCGGACCTGTCGGTCTATCAGCTGGTGCTGTACAACGGCAGCGCGACCTACGGCAGCGTCACCAACCTGAGCGGTTCGATTGACGACGAGGGCTGCGGGCTCGGCGCCGTGGCTTTTGTGTTTGCCGCCAACGGTCTGCAGAACGGGCCCGCGGACGGGCTGGCGCTGGCAACCGTCAATGCGGGCGTCACGACGCTGGTGCAGTTCCTGAGCTACGAGGGAGCCATCACGGGCGCGGAAGGACCCGCCCAGGGATTCACTTCGACGAGCGTGGGGACGCAGACGGATTCGACGAACACTCTCCAACTCGGAGGCTCGGCGTCGGCGTACAGCGGGTTTGCGTGGGAATCCGCCGTGCCGTCCGAAGGTGCGCTGAACGTCAACCAGTCGGTGGCAGGGTGCTCGCCGGCGATCACGATCACCAACCCGCCGACGGAGAGCGTCAGCGTCCCCAACGCGACGGACAATTACACGATCGACGGCATTTGCAGCACGAGCGTCATCGGGCATCTGAGCTGGACGAACTCGCTGACCGGCGGTTCGGGGATGTTCAGCGCGGCGACGGACTGGACGCTGGGATTCATGATCGATGTCGGCGCGAACGTGGTGACCGTGAGCGGCACGAATGTGCACGGAAGCGCGGCTTCGGATACGGTCACGATCACGCGCGAGCCGCCGACTCCGCAGTCCGGCATGATTGCGCTGTTCAACGAGGTGGAGTTCAACAGCACGGGAACCGACACGGGCGATTACATCGAGGTGATCGCGCCCGCTGGAACGAACCTGGTGGGCTGCTTCATCGTCCATTACAACGGCTCGGACGCGAGCGACGGCGAAGTGTGGCGCTTCACCTTCCCGAGCTTCGTGGTACAGGACGCGGGGATCACGGACACGAACGGCTGGGCGCTGGGTTTCTGCGTGATCGGCCAGACGGCCGGTATGCAAACGGCCAATTTCGAACTGCCGGGCGGACTGCTGGGCGCGGACGACGGGATCGTGCTGTACGACCAGTACACAAACATCCTCGACGCGATGGCGTGGGCCGGGGCGGGCGATCTCGCCACGGATGACCCGGGCGGATTGGTCACGACGGGCGACCCGGCCGCGCGGAATTACCTGCGCGTGGTCCCCGGCGACACGGCGAATACGAACACCACGGTGCAGTCGCCGGACAAGGTGCTGGCCGACGACGGGACGGGGTGGACGCTGATCCTCGAGACGCCGGGCGCGATCAACGGCGGGCAGACATCCGGGCAGATCGACATCACGGGCGGCGGCACGCCCGCCGTGCCGGTGCTCGCGATCACGAATCCGCCGGCGGTTTCGCTGGTCGTCGCGAACGCCTACAGCGCGTTCGACATCCAGGGTATCGCCAACACGAACGTGATCGGCCAGATCCAGTGGACGAACGACCTGACCGGCGGCGCGGGCGCGGTGGCCGCGGCAACAAGCTGGTCCGTTCCCGCGGTATCGCTGGCCGTGGGCGTGAACACGATCACGGTGACCGGAACGAACGGCATCGGGGCCGCCGTGACCGATTCGGTGGTCATCCAGCGCGAGGCGGCGGCGACGTATGTGGGCACGCCGCAGGCGCTCATCAACGAGGTGGAATTCAACTCGGCCTTTCCTGGGGACAGTAACGACTTCGTCGAAATCATTGCCCCGGCGGGCTCCAACCTTGTGGGGTGTTTCCTGGTTCATTACAACGGCTCGGCAGGGTCGGACGACGGCGAATGGCGGTTCGACTTCCCGAGCTTCGTGGTTCCGGACGCCGGGATCACGGACACGAACGGCGTGCACCTGGGCTTCTGCGTGATCGCGAAGACGAACACGCCGGTGGTCAACGCCGACTTCGAAATGCCGGCGTCCGGTCTGCAGACCGGGCCGGACGGACTCGTGCTCTACGATGCCGCCAGCAACATCCTGGATGCCGTGGCGTGGGGCGGTGCAGGCGACCTGACCATTGACGATCCCGGCGTCGTGTTCACGATCGGCGACACCAGGGCGAACAACTACCTGCACATCACGGGTAACGATGGCGCTGACGACAGCACGACGCGGCAGGCGCCGAACGATGTGCTGGGCGACGACGGGACGGGCTGGCTGCTGATCCCGGAAACGCCTGGCGCGATCAACGGCGGGCAGACCTCGGGCGTCATTATCGTCACCAGTGCTGCGGGTCCGGTCAATCCGGACACGGACGGCGACGGCATGCCGGACGCGTGGGAGACGCTGCACTTCGGCACGTTGACCAACGAGGCGGCGGGGAACACGGACAACGACCCGGCGAGCAATCTCGACGAGTATCTGGCGGACACGATTCCGACCAATTCCGACAGCTTCCTGACCTTTGTCTCCTTCACGCTCAGCGCCGGCAGCAACGTGGCGACATGGAAGGGCGGGGTGCAGGCGGTGCAGCTGATCGAATATAATTCGAATCTGGTCAGCGGCGAATGGAGGATCATGTCCACGTTCCCGGCGCCGACGCCCGTGACCAATACGCTCGGAATCGGGCCGTCCCCGGCGGCTGAATTCTACCGCGTCCGGGCGCATCGCTGAGGCGTGCCTCGGGTGAGTGACGGGGTGACTCCCGGCGAGGCGCAGCAGAAGATCAACTCGGGCGCCCGCTGGGTGGACGTGCGCGACGATCGCAGCGCCCAATGGTCGCAAATGCCCAACGCGGTCTTCCTGCCGCTGGAATATCTTCGCGAGCGGCTCGGCGAACTCGATGTCCAGGGGCGCTATATCTGCTATTGCGAGAACGGCCGGATGAGCGCGACCGCCGCATTTCTCATGCGCCAGCGCGGCTATGACGCCAGCGTTCTGCAGGGCGGGCTGAAGAGCGTGCGGAAGTGATGCAGGCCGCCGGTGCAGCGTCGCCCGCCCCAGGGCGAGGTTCGCCGCTGACGCTTCACCGCGACGGACACTGCACCGGCTCGTGGGCCGCAGAACCTTCTTCTTTTCGCCTGCGGCGACCTCAAATACCCGCGAACGACGGCTGTCCCCGTAAAACAACCGTCGTTTTTGGCGCATAAACAAGCATGCTGAATTTGTAATATACTGATAATAAATATGTTGCAAATGCAAGAGTTATGCAAGCGATTGCACCAGTCTAGTACGCAACTAGGTTGAATATTATTTGACTTAGGTGGATCTCCTTTTGAATATAGAGGTGGTTGCAGGAGAAGATGGGTTGTGCGGCTGGGGGTGCGTTATGAAACATCGTGCTTTTGTATTGGGCCGATGCTCGAAAGTCGGTTGTAGAGTGTCCCTTTCCTTTGTCGTTTCCTTGGCGTGTCTCGCCGTTGATGTACTTGCGAATTCGCCTGGAGTGTATGCTTCAGATGTTCTGGTCAGCGGCCCGCTGTATGTCGGCTGTCAGGGCGCTTCCAATCATGTGGCGATTCCGTCGAAGACGCGGGTTCAGGCGGGCTCTGTGTTTATCGGGTGGAATGACCTGGCACAGGAAGGGCGGCTTGAGGTGTCCGCCGATGCCAGGCTGGTTGTGACGGATGCCTGTTCGCGGCCGGCGGCGTGCGAGGTACGTCGCGGCGTGTTGTGGCTGCAAGGTGGCGAAGTGGTGTCCGACAGCGTCTCGGTCTGGCAGAACTCGAAAATGGGCGGGCGCGGCACTGTTTCCGCCACGACGCTTTGCGCCGGAACGCTGTTGCCGGGCGCGCCGATTGGAACATTGATTCATCGCGGGGCGCTGGCGCTGTCTCCGAGCGCATCGTCCGAGTTTCAGATCGGCGGCTACAATGCGGATTCTGAATTTGACCGGGTGTTGGTGGACGGGCGCTTGTGTCTCGCGGGGGTGTTGAGTCTTTCGGTCGAGAGCGGATTTGTTCCCGTCGAGGGAGACCGCTTTGTGATCATGACCGGCTCAAGCGTTTCCGGCTCGTTCTCGGACGTCGTGATCTCCAATTGCCCTGACGGACTGGCCGCGGACGTGGTGGTCACCGAGGAATCGGTGAGCGTTGTCTTTACCGCTCGATAAGGCCGCGCGCGGCGTGCCGTCTCTCGCTCGTCTTCTCTCAACATCTCCACCGTTCAGGCCTTATCCGGGCTGGGAGGACTTTGTCAGGAGGTCTTGGACGATCCGTTGGATCTCCTCAATTCTGAACGGCTTGAGGAGGATTTTCGCAATAGTCCCGTCCGCGCTCATCTCCGGCATGATTTCGCCCGCGTAGGCGGTGACGATCACGACTTGCACGCTGGGATACAGGGACTTGATCTCGCGCAGGGTCTTCAGGCCGTGCTGGCCGGGCATGTGCAGGTCGAGAAGGACGACTCGGATGTCCTTGTGAAGCGTCAGGAGGTGAAGAGCCTCGAACCCGGTTTCCGCTTCGTAGATCGGAGCGATGCCCTGCAGGGCGCGGTTGGTGACGTTACGGACAGCCGCGTCGTCATCCACGATCAGGACCTTGGGCTGGGCGTCGGCGCCCGGCGGTTCCGCGTGGGTCTGCGCCGCCTGAACGGCCGTGTCCTCGCGCGCGAGATCGAACAGCTCCTTGGGCACAAACATACCGCTCGCCTCCATGAAGCTCACGAGGTCCGAGGGACGAATCAAGTTGGTTTTTCCGGGCGTCTGGTAGGCCTTCAGTTTTCCCTGGCGCACCCAGTTGAAAACCGTATTTCGCGTCACGCCGCACCAGGTCGCTGCTTCCGGCGGCGTCAGGAATCGGGGTCTTGGCAATTCTGGATTCACGTTGCGCTTCTGCCCGTTTCAGGAAGCTTCGCATTTTCGCGCCAAAGGTAAAGTAAAAGGGCAAAACTTGTGCTGCTTCTCCGGGTTGGTGCGCGACCGGGTCTGTGTCAAATTCCGGCGCCGGCGGGTACGAAAGAAGCGTGGCGAATAGGGGTGAACCCGACACAGACCCGCGACCGGCGCTCATCGTCGATTGAATGGGGGCGTATTCTCGGCTAGAATTCCCAAGCTTGAGCTCTGGAGGTTCGACGGCGAAAGGCCGGATTATGAAACGAGCGCTTGAACTGGCGGAGAAGGGGCTGGTGCCGGACGCCATCATCCGGCAGGGAATTCGAAAACTGCTGGCGGACCGCCTGCGGCAGGAGAACCGCGGCGACTGCGAGGTTCAGCAGCAGGTCTTCCAGGAACTGGTTGAGCATTTACGCAAGGGCCCGATCGCGGTTGACGCCGAGGGCGGGAACGAGCAGCGCTATCCGCTGCCCGCGCCTTTTTTCCGGAAGGTGCTCGGCGGCCGGCTGAAGTACGGCAGCGGCTTCTGGCCGGCGGGCATTGACACGCTCGACGCGGCGGAGGAGGCGATGCTGGACCTGATGTGCCGGCGCGCCCGGCTTGCCGACGGCATGGAGATTCTCGATCTGGGGTGCGGATGGGGCGCGCTTTCGCTCTGGATGGCCGAGCGCTTTCCGAAGTCGCGGATCCTGGCCGTGTCCAGCGCGCCGTCCCAGCGGGAGTTCATCGAGGCCGAGAAGCAGGCGCGGCGGCTGGAGAACGTGGAAACGGTTGCCGCGGACATGAACGACTTCTGCACGGACCGCCGGTTCGACGGCGTTGTGTCCGTGGAGATGTTCGAGCACATGCGCAACTACGAGCTGCTGATGGGCCGGATTGGCGAGTGGCTGAAGCCCGGGGGCCGGCTGTTCGTCCATATTTTCGCGCACCGCGAGTACGCGTATGCAATCGAGACCGGGGGCGAGGACAACTGGATGGGCCGCCATTTCTTCGCCGGCGGCCTGATGCCCTCGGACGATCTCCTGCTGTACTTCCAGCGCGATTTGCTGATCGAGGAACACTGGCGCGTCAACGGCGTTCACTACGCGAAGACGCTTGAGGCGTGGCTCAAGAAACTGGATGCGGCGAAGGAGGAGATTCTCCCGCTTTTCGCGGAGGTGTACGGCGAGGCCGAAAAGGCGCGCTGGTTCCAGCGGTGGAGAATCTACTTCATGGCGCTCGCCGAGCTCTTCTCCTATCGCGACGGGCAGGAATGGTTCATGGCGGAGTATCTGTTCAAGAAGCG
>CALMZY010000287.1 GCA_937870865.1 uncultured Lentisphaerota bacterium
AACTGCGTGATGGCGTCCATGCCGCCGGCGGCAGTGGAGGCAGCCGGCCCAGTGACGGACAGGAGCGGGTCGATCAGGGCGATGGTCGGAACCATGCTTTCCGCCCTCATGCTCTTCTTGTAGCCGTTCTCGTGTGAAACAATGACGGCATTTTTTGTCATCTCCGCGCCCGTTCCCGCAATGGTCGGGATGGCGATGTGCGGCACGGGCGGATTTGCCACCTCCAGCCCCTTGCCGACGCCTTCCAGGTAGTCCTCCACCGGGCCGTCGTTCACCGCCAGCGCGGCGATCGCCTTGCCGCAGTCGATCGCGCTGCCGCCGCCGAGGCTGACCACCAGCTTGGGTTGCTCGTCGCGCGCGAGTTGCGCGCCCTTGTTCACCATGTCGACGGTTGGCTCGCGTGAGACGTCCGTGAACGGGATGACTTCCACGCCGTAGCGATTCAACATGACCTGAACTTTTCCCGCCGCTCCGGATGCCGTGGCCGATTGCTTGCCGGTGACGACGATCGCTTTCTGTCCCCACGCGGGCGGCATGACCAGCTTGCCGAGTTCGCTGAGCCGGCCGCGGCCGAACAGAATGGTCTGCGGCGCCTTGAGATGGCTCCGGTGAATCGACTCGATCAACTCCTGGGCTTTGACGTGTGTGGGCTTCGCAATCATGGCCGGGATTCAGTTTCGCGGCATAGAATAGCGGAGTGCAGCCGCGCCCGCAAGGGCGGGGCTGAGACTGCAACCGGCAGAAAATCAATCTGCCGCGGACTGAACACGTTTTGTTATCGCCAACTCCAAGTGCTTGTGGCATACACCAACGTGGTCCCGGAGGGAGGAGGAACCATTCCGAAAGCTGAGAGAGCCTCTCGGCTTTCTACCCAGTAATCGCTTCACCCGAGAGACTTGCTCTCTCGTTTCGTGGAACGAAACTGGCAACAACGCATCTCTGGGTTGGGTGCGCCTCTTTTTTTTGTCACGACGAGGGCATTATGAAACAATGGGGTTGTATCTTTCCGAAAACGTTCGCGGCAGTTTGCTTCAGTCTTCTGGCTGGGCAGGCGTTGGCGCAGCCGCCGCCACGGATTGGAGTCCAAAGTATCTCAACCAACACCAGTCATGCGACGTTGTCTCTGGAAGATACGGTCACCACAAGCACCTACACATTCCTCAGCTTCACGTCCTTAGCGTTCATGGTTCAGACGCCAAGAGGAGTTCGGCTGGGTTTCACGGGCGAGATTCCCTTTGTTGTGTCCATTAGTAATATCGACACGGTCTACTTCCGTGCCCGGATTTCGTCTCAGGAGGATTTCGACGGCGATACTCTACCGAATCTGGACGAATTCAGCTGTTCTACAGACCCCGAGAACCCAGATACCGACGTGGATGACATGCCGGACGGTTGGGAAGTTGCCCACAGGCTGAACCCACTGCTTGGCTCAGATGGAACGCCGGACTTCGATGGAGACAGGTTCTCGAATCTGGCGGAATACCAGCATAACAGTAATCCGAACGAGGCAGATTCAGATGGAGACAACGTCCCGGATGGCCTCGATGTCCGTCCTGCTTCCTCGACAGACTCCGAACCGGATGGACTGCCGGATGACTGGGAGACGTTCTGGTTCGGCAATCTCGATCCGACCGGCACGGGCGACCCTGACGGCGATGGACTGTCGAACGCAAAAGAGTTTGACCAAGGCACGGATCCCACGAAGCCAGACCAGGGCGACTTGGCCAATACCATCGCATTAACAGTTTTCCTGCCACAGGAATGAATTTCGAAACAAGAGACAAGACATGAACGGTTGGAAGTTTCGAAGTCGTATCGTCTATATTCTTCTTCTCTCGTTGCTCCTGATTGATCCGCCGCTTTCTTACGGCGACGGCGAGGTCTACGTCGGTGCGTATAACGAACTCATGCGCATGCTGATCGACCGATGCGCAGCTGCAGGGCGGAGCACCGATGGTCTTTCATTACGCAATCTGGGTGATTCCGTCTCGCAGGGCGACATGAACGTGATACGTTCGAACATTGTTGCGATGATGACCAACGCTTATGTAGTCGATGGCCCGCAGAGCCAAGCGACCAGCGCGGCCGAGGCATTTCCGTATGGCCTGCGTTATGACACCAACGGCATACTGAGGCTTCCTTCGTTGATGAACGGCATCGGGAACAACGGCGTGTTTACCAAGGTGCCGGGAAGTCTCACTTCAGGTGGACAGACAATCTGCTCTAACGATTTTACAGATGTTCCGTTGTTGTGGGTGCATTTCGATGAGATTCACCGGGCGCTGTGTCGGATGAGCGAGACTCGGCCGACAGGGAGTTGGGCATGGGCATCGCCCAACCCCTCCACAAACAGATGGCAAACATTTAAGTCTTACTCGAGTAGTACGCCGCCAACCTGCGACCAATTCCAGCTACCGCCTGTAATCAAGCAGAGCCTATATGTGAGTGGTCCGCAAGGGGCGACCTACATCAGTGGTTATGCTGGCTCGTGGATCGCTCAAGCGTTTAAGTGGAGAACGCCATATCGTGTTACGGGGCTGAGCACGTCGATCCTGCACAGTCTCGAATTTTACAATTACGCAGTGCTCTTTTCCACTAACGGATCGTGGGAGGATAACGGAGCCCTAGTGTCGCAGAACGCATGGAACAACTGGTGTTCTCTGGCGGGCTGCTATTCCAACTCTTGCGAATCAACTCCACTCGGTCCACCAGCGACGACGGTGATTTGCTGTGGGGCTCCGGGTGTATGCGGGTTCTCTGTGACCGCCTGGGCTGCCATCGTGCACTGGTCGGGGCTCTACGTGGGCACCATTGTCAACCCGGCCCAGAATGACCCCGCATACGACGGTCTTGCTTACGCAGGGTGCCAGCAGTGCCCCGGATCCGCTTCCTCCTGCCCGATACTGCCGACCGTCAGCTGGAAAAGCGGCCCCAACAATGGAGGGCAGGCCAGGTTTCCGTTGGGCGTCTCAAGCCCTCTGACCAACGGAGGGCTGAGTGTGAGAGCCTATATCGAAGAATACTCTGTCGGCGGCTTGCCTCGGCAGATGTTCAGCCTGGACACCAGGGTTCTTTCCCGTTCTTCTGACACCAACGAAGGCTGGGAGTTTGTAGTAGTCAAGCGACCGTCAGGCGCGGAAGTCGTGTTCTCGCTGGCGGGGAGTAGCCGTGGAAAAGCCATTAATCTCGGTCAGAACTACACCGCGTCCGTCACTACAAATGGCGAAGTCGAAATCGCGTTCCCCGCTTCTGGAGACATCGTTCATCGCTTTGACAGTGCGAGCGGGAAGATTGCCGAGGTGTATCCGAAGGCCGCTCCCTACCTCAGTATTCACGGTTCCTCCTCGCAGTGGCCCGGTATGACGACGTATCGAGCCGGGGACGATAGCATCTTGTCCAACATCTGCCCCCTCGTCACCGCCGAACTGACGAACTCCGCAGGGCTAGTTACGGGTGTTGCGTATTCGGACCCTGACGGCAACGCAATCGCGGATCTGAGCGTTCTTCCCGGAAGCCGTATCTATCGGATGACCGACGGCTCCGGTAGCCTGATGGACGAAACGCACTATCTCAGCAACCCAACAAACCATACAGACGAAATCTGGTACGGCGTCACGACCAACCCAACTCTATCGGTGGCGAAGAAGGTAATTCGCCAGGAAAGCTTCGACGCGAGTAATATGCTGGCGACGTTGACTGAAACAGTGATTCTAAATCCTGACACCGCCAACGCTTCCAGTAATGTGACGCTTACCGTGAGCAAGCAATTCTCTTGGGGCGAAGAACCTCTTTCCGTAACAACTGGCTACGGCAGCGCTGATCCACAGACGACGTACTACACGTGGTATACGAACGCGGCCGATACCGGCAGCTGCGGTCGGCTCGAACTGATCGAGAGTCCCGACCGCTCTTGGAGCAAGTATCAGTACGACGAATCGGGGAGGGAAAGCGTTGTTCTGACACCGTTCAAGAACGCCGGGCCCGATTCGACAACCAATGAGTGCCGGGTGAGCCGGAGTTGCTACGCCGGAGACCCCGTCCTCTCTTCGCTGAGCTTCCCCTCGGATGTCACTTTCACGAACGATCAACGGCCGCGCTTGGTTGCTGAAGAAGAGGCTGGCTCAGAAGTCTCGCGGACGTACTACGCCTACTTCGCGGACTGCGCGGTCACGAAGCGATGCCGCAGTGCGGGTGCATCTTACGACGACACGAACAACCTTGTGACGACCACCTACTACTGCACCAACGGCGCTGGCAATGGACGCGTGCAGCGCATTGAGCGGCCCGACGGGACCATGAGCACGTTTGACTACAGCTATGATGGCGTATTGGAACAGTTGACCATAACCGAGGATGCAGGCGCGGGAGATGATGCAGTCACAAACGGGACAAGAACCGTCTCCGTCCGAAACTCAGCGGATCAGATCGTTTCTGTCGAGACCCGCGACATAGCGAGCGGGATCACTCTGTCGGCCCAAACGAATACGTATGACAACCGGGCGCGGCTTGCCACGACATCCAACAGTATAAGCGGGGCCGCTTCAGAGTACACGTACGCTTGTTGCGATGCGCCCGAAAGCGTCCGCGACGGCGATGGCATCGTGACCGAGTACGCATACAACGATCTGAAGCAGACGTATTCATCCGAACGCCTGGGCGTAACAACGTATTTCGACTACGATGAGGACGGAAATGTGGTTCGAACTCGGAAGACCGCATCCGGCATGCCGGACATCGTGTCTGCTTTCGTGTATGACAAGTCCGGGCGGCTCATGGCCGCAACGAACGAACTTGGACAAGTTACAGCCTACGTCTACAGCACGAATTCGGAAGGCGAACGGGTAGTAACGACTACCCATCCCGACACCTCCACACGAGTCGAGACCTACTATCGCGACGGCGGTCTCAAGTCGGTCGCGGGGACAGCGGCGACTGCCGAGTTCTATGACTACGGAGCAGACACGAATGGCTCGTATACCATTGAGTACTATGGCTCGAACTCCTCTGCTTCGGCCTGGGTCAAGAGCTATGTCGACATGCTTGGACAGAGCTGGAAGACCGTCTATCCCGACGGTTACACGAAAACCATCACATACGATTCGAAGGGGAGGCCGGTCAAAGAATCCGACGGCCTCACGTCAACGCTGACGCAGTACAACGGGAATGGCGAGCCCTTCGTCGTCGCCGTGGACATGAATGGCAACGACGCCATTGATCTGGCGGGAAACGACCGCGTTACGGAGACTATGTCTTCCTACACGGTGCTCGAATCCACGGACGTGCAGGAGACGACTACCCGGGTCTACCCGACCGTCGGCTCGTCGACACCGCTTGTAGCCTCGATTCAACGACGATCGGTGGATGGTTCGACGAGTTGGAGCATTGCCTACGGCCGCACGAATAGGACGGATGTCTCGAGTGACGCGGCAACCGCTTCGCGCATTGAAACCACGACGCAACCCGACGGATCACAGGTCGTTTCGCACTACACCAACAGCCTGCTCATGGCCGTTGTACGCAAGACCAGCGGAGGGGCGGCGATTGCCACGACGGTGTACGGCTATGACGCGTTTGGGCGACAGAATTCTGTCAGCGAACCGGCCGCAAACGGAGAGACCCGAACAACAACGACGGGCTACGACGCGGCGGGTAATATCACGAGCGCCGTCGTTTCGGCGGGCGCACTCACCCAGATAACGTCCCATGAATATGACTCGATGGGTCGGCGCGTGAAGATGGTTCTGCCGGATGGCGGCGAGGTGAACTACACCTTCACACAAAAGGGCGAACTCTCGGGTCAGAATGGGGCGCGGACCTATCCGGTCACGTACACCTACGACGGGCACGGCCGTCTGGATACGCTTTCCACCTACCGCAACGGACTCTCCGGCTCGGCTGATGTGACCACGTGGCAGTACGACCCGGAACGGCGTTGGCTCACGGCCAAGATATTCGCAGACGGTACCAGCAACAGCTACGAGTATCTGCAAAGCGGTCTGTTGAGGAAGCGAGTCTGGGCGCGGGGAGTTGACACCGAGTACGGCTACGATGCCGCGGGTTCACTTACGAACGTGAACTACTCGGACACGACGCCGGGCGTGACGTATTCGCTGGATCGGCTGGGGCGCGCGGTGGAAATCACGGACGGCGTCGGGACGTGGACGAATACGTACTCGGCCGATGGACTGCTTGGGAGTGAGACGTTGCCGCAGTGCACGGGTGGTGTCCTTGAGTACGAGCGCGACACGCTCGGCCGCCTCACCAACATGGCCGTTTCCATCGGAGGGACGCGCTCCGTCGCGTCCGCGTACTCGTATGACAGCGCTGGCCGCATCTCCAGTGTCGGCGACGGCACGCGCACGGCCAGCTATACCTACAGCCCGGATGGCACGACGTGGACGAATCTGGACTACGGCGGTCCGTTGAGCGTGCAAAGAACGTTTGATGGTTTGGGCCGGCTGACGCAGATTTCGAACGTCTTGTCGAACAGCGCGCCGGGCTCGTTCTCTTACTCGCATAACCAAGCGGACCAGCGCACAACGAACACCATGGCGAACGGTTCTCGGTGGGAATATCAGTATGACTCGCTGGGACAGGTGATTTCCGGAAGGAAGCTCTTCTCGGATGGCACCCCCGTGGGCGGCTCGCAGTTCGAATATGAATTCGACACCATCGGCAACCGGAAGACGGCTAAGAATCTCATGGGCACGTCTTCCATGGTCGAACAATATACGGCAGATGAGCTGAACCAATATGAAAGCCGGACGGTGCCGGCGAAGGTTCTGGTCACCGGCGAAGCGGCGACCAACTCCACCGTGAGCGTGCGGCTCGACGATTCAATCGCCAAAGTGGCGAACCGTCGGGGGGAATACTTTTGGCAAGTGCTTGATGCTGATAATGCAGCAGCGGTTGTAGCCACGACGAATCTCCAAGTTCGAGCGTTTGTCACGGTTGTTGAGGGGACGAACACCAACAGCCTTGTGCGCACGGAGACACGGCAGGAGATCGTACCGCAGACGCCTGAAGTGTTTACATGGGATGTGGATGGCAATCTCACTTCCGACGGTCTCTGGACGAATTCATGGGACGCGAATAACCGGATGGTCCTGGCGGAAAGTAGAAGCGACGTCCCCGACGTGTTTAAGAAACGGCTTAGCTTTCAGTACGACTCAATGGGCCGCCGCATTGCCAAGCGCGTAGAGTCTGGCTACTCGGACGACACGTACAACACCACGAACAGCACCACGTACATTTGGGACGGGTGGGACATTGTCGCACAGATCAGGAGTCAGCCGTCAGGAGTCACCACGAACTTCTACACATGGGCTCTCGATCTGTCCGGCTCTCTGCAAGGCGCCGGTGGTGTCGGTGGGTTGGCTGTTGTCTCGCTTGACGGAACGAATTGTCTTCCGTTTTGTAACGGCAATGGCGATGTCATGGGCTTGGTAGACTCAAGCGACGGAAGAATCGTCGCCGAGTACGAATACAGCCCGGCAGGTGTTCTCCTGAAATGCAGCGGCCCTTTGGCGAAAGCCAACCCTTTCCGGTTCAGCACCAAGCCGACCGATGACGAGAACGGAGCTGTGGTTTATCAGCAACGCGATTACCGACCGGACGTGGCGCGCTTCACCTCCAAGGACCCACTGGAGGAGGATGCCGGACCGAATCTGTACATCCTTCTCGGAAATCAGCCGATCAGCCAGGTTGACGATCTTGGTCTGGCCCTCTACGCCTTCGACGGAACATGGAATGATGCTGAAAAGATGAAGCGGCCCACGAATGTGTGGAAGTTGCGTGAGATCTACAATGGTGAGAAGGTTTACGAACCGGGTGTGGGTACTGACTGGTACACGAAGTACTATGGTGGAGCCACGGGGGCAGGCGGATACAACCGGCTTAAACACGCATACAAGAACTTGGTTAGGATATACAACACCCCGGATCCTCTAGGTGAGAATCAGAAGATAGATGTGATTGGATTCAGTCGCGGGGCCGCTGAGGCCCGGGCGTTTGTCAATTACATTAACAAGAAGGGTGGTGTGCCGAAACAGGACATGAACGGAAAGCCTACCGGGAGTGTTTGTCCGGTCAGAATAAGATTTCTTGGTCTTTTCGACACCGTGGCGATGTTCTTGATGGACGGTAGTTACGACCTCTCAATCCCGGCAAATGTGGAGAATGTCCGCCACGCAGTGGCTGCAGATGAGAAGAGGAGTACGCGACCACTGACCTCGGTACTATCGGGCCCCGGAAATCCCAATGCCGATCCACGTATTGTTGAGAAGGCGTTCCGGGGAGCACATGCCGACATTGGCGGCGGTTACGAGGAAGGCGACCGTTCCAACTTCACCCTAATGTGGATGCGCTACGAGGCCGCGGCGGTGGGTGTGCCGTTCGGCCCGTTGAAGCCCGAGGACATTGGTGCCAGCAATCCAATCCTCCACGATGAGCGGGACAGCATGGAACGACGCAGGAATCTGCCGCGAACAATCTACTACATGAACTAAAGAAGAGGGGGAGGAGATGAGAACGTTTGGACGCGTTTGGTGTGTAATGATATTAATGGCCTTCTGGGGATGCACAAGCATGCAGAGCTACCCTTACGATGTCTCGATCAAGAATGGTGGGCGTGTTGCGCTAACCGACGCCAATGTCGTCTACGGTCAATTCAAGTCCGGTGGCGGCAACCTTCTTTCTGGGAGTACGTCTGTGTACTCTCATCCCGAGCATCCTATTCCGAGAGAAGCAACTGTAGAATGGCGGACGCCGGATGGCACCCTTCACAAGAAGACCGTCGAAGTGAAGAGTGTGGTTCCAAAAGACTTCAAGGGCGAGATTCAGTTTGAGATCGATGATGACAACGGCGTGACGGTTCGTGCGATATCGGAACCCCGTTGACGGGGTGGACGACTCGCTGCCGCCATCGGTCGCTGTCAACGGCGGGTTGTCCAGTCTCATGCGCGAATCGGGGAACAGATCGCGTGAAAGACGGTTGCCCGGAGGAATGCCATGAGAATCGCATCGTTGATGTATGCCTGTTCTGTACTCTCGATACTGGGAGCGTGTGTCGGCTGCACCCATATGCATCGCGTTGTGAATACCGGCGACAGTATGCTGTATGCCGTAACGGTTCAATCCGGAGACCGGAAGTTCGGCCACGGCTATCTGCCCCCCAAGGCCACCTCGGGCTACAGTGGCTCAATGCGGATCATGCGCGTACCTGCACCCGTTGTGTCTTGGAAAACGAGCGAGAAGGGCGAACTGACTGCGCAGGAGGTCGACTTGGACGTCGATCCGGGCACCCGAGAGGTGGTCTTTGAGATCGACGGCAAAACGGTCAAAGGGTCGGTACGCGAGAAATGAGGCGGACGACCGACCAAGAACCTGGACCGGTCCACTGGGACAACCGAGATCGGATAACCGGTCTCACGTTGGATATTCAGCGACGCGCTTTCCATGACAAATAGGGGCTGTCCCTGAATCTGTCTTCAACGGCATAGAATAGCGGAGTGCAGCCGCGCCCGCAAGGGCGTGGCTGAGACTGCCGCCGGCTTGTCTGCCCGGGAAGCTGCGCGCCGCGTTGCAGGCGGGTGCCGGCGGCTGCGGAAGAGCCGTTGACAGCCGGCAGGGGATGGGTGGTGTGATGAGGCGGCCCTCCCACCGGAAGGTTACTTTCGTATTTATTCGTGTCAATTCATGGCTAGAATGCTCGCAACTCGCATGCGCATCGTCTTCATAGGTTCCGGGCAGCTTGCGCGCCCCATGCTCAAGGCCCTGCTGGACAACCCGGCGGACTCCGTGGTCGCGGTCGTCACCCAGCCGGATCGCCCGAGCGGCCGCCGCTTGCATCTGACGCCATGTCCCGTGAAGCAGTTCGTGGAAGGGCGCGGCGTGAGCGTGATCGCCGCCGAGAACGCGAGCGCGCCGGATGTCGTGGAGAAACTCGCCGCGCTTTCGCCCGACCTGATGGTGGTCGTGGATTTCGGACAGTTCCTGAAAAAGAACCTGCTGGCGTTGCCGGCGAAGGGCGCGATCAATGTCCACCCGTCGATTCTTCCGAAGTACCGCGGCGCCGCGCCCATCCAGTACGCGATCGCGAACGGCGACACCGAGACGGGCGTTTCGGTCCTCTACGTGACGCAGAAGATGGATGCCGGGGACATCATCCTGCAGGAGGTTGTCTCCATCCACGACGACGACACGTCGCTGACGCTCGAGCCGAAGCTGGCCGCTGTCGGCGCGAGGCTCCTCGTCGAAGCTCTCGACCTGATTCGCGGCGACCGCGTGGTCCGCAAACCGCAGGACGGGTCGCAGGTCACTTTTGC
>CALMZY010000288.1 GCA_937870865.1 uncultured Lentisphaerota bacterium
GCAGCAGCGTCTTGGTGATCTTGCGGTTGGCCGGGATGATGATCTCGCCGGTCTCCACGTTCATCACATCGAGCGGAATTTTTTCGCCCAGGAGAATGTTGCTCAGCGCCTCGGTCAAATCCTCGGTCAGCTGCTGTTTCTTCTCCTTGTACTCTTCCTGGATGCCCTTCGTCTGCTTGCGCCGCTCGCCCGGGGTCAGCTTCGTCCGGGTCACTTCCTTGCGGGACGAAACCTTGACGCCCATGACAATGCCATACGTTCCGCTGGGGACCGTCAACGAGGTATCGCGAACGTCCGCGGCCTTCTCGCCGAAGATCGCGCGGAGGAGACGCTCTTCCGGAGCCAGCTCCGTCTCGCTCTTGGGCGTGATTTTGCCCACGAGAATGTCGCCGGGTTTCACCTCAGCGCCGACCATGACCACGCCGTCGTGACCCAGATTCTTGAGGGCTTCCTCGCCCACATTCGGGATGTCGCGGGTGATTTCCTCGGCGCCGAGCTTGGTGTCGCGCGCGCCGCATTCGAATTCCTCGACATGGATCGACGTGAACACGTCCTCGCGAACCAGCTTCTCGCTGATCAGGATGGCGTCTTCAAAATTATAGCCGCACCACGGCATGAACGCGACCAGCACGTTGTGCCCCAGCGAGAGCTCGCCCTGGCACGTGGCCGGCCCGTCCGCCAGAACATCGCCCTTCTTGATCTTCTGACCCAGATTGACGATCGGCTTCTGGTTGATGCAGGTGCCGGCGTTGGAGCGCATGAACTTGCGCAGCTCGTACACCTGGTAATCCTCTTTCGAGGTCTTCTTGGTCGGCATCTCGCCGTCCTTGGAGATGACGACCTGGTCGGCGGACACATAGGCCACCTTGCCCGGATGCTCGGCCAGGATCATGACATGCGAATCGCGCGCGACGCGCTCCTCGATGCCGGTCGCCACGTAGGGGCGCTCGCTGACCAGCAGCGGAACCGCCTGCCTCTGCATGTTGGAACCCATGAGCGCGCGGTTGGCGTCGTCGTGCTCGAGGAACGGGATCAGGCCGGCCGCCACGCTGACAAGCTGCTTCGGCGAAACGTCCATGTAGTTGACGCGGTCCTTCGTGACTTCCAGGAAGTCGCCGCGGTAGCGCACGGACACCGTCTCGTTGATGAATCGACCCTTCTCATCGAGGGGCGCATTGGCCTGCGCGATAATGAAATTCTCTTCGCGGTCCGCGGTCAGATAATCGACCTGCTCGGTCACCCGGCCGTTATCGACCTTCCGGTACGGGCTCTCAATGAACCCGAATTCGTTGACGCGGGCATACATGCTGAGCGAGGAGATCAAACCGATGTTCGGACCTTCCGGCGTCTCGATCGGGCAGATGCGGCCGTAATGGCTCGAATGTACGTCGCGGACTTCGAATCCCGCGCGCTCCCGGCTCAAGCCTCCCGGACCCAGGGCGCTCAGGCGGCGCTTGTGCGTCAACTCGGCCAGAGGATTGGTCTGGTCCATGAACTGGCTGAGCTGGCTGCGGCCGAAGAAGTCGCGGATGACGGCGGCCAGGGCCTTCGGATTGATCAGTTTCTGCGGCGTGAGCTTTTCGACGGATGTGTCGAAAATCGTCATGCGCTCCTTGACCAGACGTTCCGTGCGGGCAAGGCCCAGACGGCACTGGTTCTCCAGCAGTTCCCCGACCGTGCGGACACGGCGGCTGCCCAGGTGGTCGATGTCGTCCACAGTGCCTTCGCCGCGGCGCAGGCTGACGAGGTACTTGATCGAAGCGATCAAGTCCTCTTTTTCCAGAACGCGGGAGTCCTTGTTCTTCTCCAGCCCCAGCTTCTGCACAATCTTGTAGCGGCCGACGCGGCCGAGATCGTAGCGGCGCGGATCAAAAAATACGCGCTTCAGCAGCTGCTTGGCGTTGGAAATGGTCGGCGGATCGCCCGGGCGCAGACGGTGATAGATGTCCTTCAGCGCGTCCTCGTTGGACCGTGTCGGATCCTTCTGGACACTCTTCAGGAGCAGCCCCTCGTCCCAGGTAACGTTGACAACCTCGACGTTGCTGAACTTGGCCGCCCTCATCTGCTTGACGAGGTCCTTCGTCAGCGGGTCGTACCGGCGAGCGAGAATGGTCTTCGAGTCGCCGTCGATGACATCGTCCTTGACGACACGATGCACAAGCTTGTCCTCATCCACGGTGTCCTTCAGAGAGATCTTCTCGAAGGTGTAGAAAAGGCCAAGCAACTCCTCGTCCGTCCCGAATCCCAGAGCTCGAAGGAAGGTCGTCGCCAGGAATTTCCGGCGGCGCTTTTTCCGGTCGAGGTAGATCTGAAGGAGGTCGGAGGTGTCGAACTGAACCTCAATCCAGGACCCGCGATCCGGAATGATCCGGAACGAATACAGGATGGACCCGTTCGCGTGGACGCTTTGCTCGAAGCAGATGCCCGGAGACCGGTGCAACTGGCTGACCACAACGCGTTCGGCGCCGTTGATGATGAAGGTGCCCTGTGCGGTGATCAGGGGAATCTCGCCCATGTAGACGTCTTCTTCCCTGACCTCCTTGCCCTCGCGCAGACGGAAGGTAACGTACAGCGGCGCCGCATACGAATGTCCTTCCTTCAAGCACTCGATCGGAGTCATCTTCGGCTCCGCGATCTCATACTTGACGAAGTCCAGCGCGCATTGCCCATCGTAGCTCTCGATCGGGAATACTTCCTTGAAGACGGCCTGCAGGCCGATCATCTGCCGCTTGCTCGGCGAGACAGGCATCTGAAGGAAGTCCCTGTACGAATTACACTGGATCTCGATGAGATCCGGCAACTCGAGCACATCAGACAGCTTGCCAAAACGT
>CALMZY010000289.1 GCA_937870865.1 uncultured Lentisphaerota bacterium
GCGCAGGCCCGACGTGAGCCCGTGAACGAAGGAACCCGATGCTAGAAAGAATTTCAGCCTGCGTGATCGCGTTCAACGAGGAGCGGAAGATCCGGCGGTGTCTTCAGAGCCTGACCTGGTGCGATGAGATCATCGTGCTGGACAGCTTCAGCACGGACCACACCGTCGAGATCTGCAAGGAGTTCAGCCAGCGGGTGTACCAGCACGAGTGGCTTGGATACGTCGGCCAGCGGAACCTGGTCCGCGAAATGTACACGCATCCCTGGATACTGTTCCTGGATTCCGACGAGGAAGTCTCCCCCGCCCTGCGCGAAGAAATCCTCGCCGAGTTCGATCGTGGCACCGGCCCATTCTTCGGCTACGAGTTTCCTCGCCAGGTGTATTACCTCGGGAAATGGATCCGGCACGGCGAATGGTTCCCGGACGTCAAGCTGCGGCTATTCAGGAAGGACCGCGGGCGCACGGAAGGGCAGGAGCCGCACGACAAGGTGATCGTGAACGGCCCGGTGAAGCGCCTGCGAAACCCGATCTGGCACTACACGTACGACGACATCCGCGACCACCTGGAAACCCTGAACCGCTTTTCCACGATCACCGCGCAGCAACGGTTCGTGCAGGGTGAAGGCTTCCGCTGGGTGGACCTTCTGTTCCGCCCGCCCTTCCGCTTCCTGCGCGGGTATTTCCTGAAAGGCGGCTTCCTCGACGGCACGCACGGGTTCATCGTCGCGCTGTTGAGCGCGTTCGGCGCGTTCATGAAGTACGCCAAGCTGTGGGAACTGGGGTTGCGGCAGAAGCGCAATTTCAAGGAACTGCCCGAGACGTATCCCGACCACAGGGCGCGCAAGCTGGGGATCGAGTGAAAAGCACCGCCGACGTCAAACAGTACCTGCATAATCTGGCAGCCGAACGGAACGCCACGGCGTTGTATGACAGCCTCGCCAAGGCCGAAGCAAATCCCGCGATCGCCGAAGTCTACCGGCGGCTGGCGGACACCGAGCGCAAGCACGCGGCCGTCTGGGAGAACAAACTCCGCGAAGCCGGAGCCGAGATCCCGCGCGTTTCGGTCGACTGGCGCTCCCGCGCGCTCGGCTGGCTCGCGCGGCGGTTCGGCCCCGCGCTGGTCCTGCCCACGATCGCGGCGATTGAACAGGGCGCGGGCTCCGAGTACGTCAATCAGACAGGTCCGGAGGTCGCGGGGATGGCGGCGCAGGAGCGGTCGCACGCGCGGATATTCGGCGCCCTCGCGCGGACCAGCGGCGGCATGGAGGGCCGCGCGGTCGCAAGGCTGGAGGGGCGCCACCGATCGACCGGCGGCAACGCCCTGCGAGCCGGCGTGCTGGGCGCCAACGACGGGCTGGTTTCATGCTTCAGCCTGGTCATGGGCGTCGCCGGCGCCGAGATGAGTTCGAAGTCCATCCTGGTCACCGGCCTGGCGGGCCTGCTGGCCGGCGCGATTTCCATGGCGCTCGGCGAATGGCTTTCGGTGCAGAGCTCGCGGGAGCTGTACGGTCACCAGATGGACATCGAGAAATCCGAGCTGGAAATGGCGCCGGAAGAAGAGAAGGAGGAACTCGCGCTGATCTACCAGGCGAAGGGCGTTGCGCCCGACGAGGCCGCCCGGCTCGCGGACCGGCTTCTTTCCGACCCAGCACACGCGCTCGACACGCTCGCGCGCGAGGAACTGGGCATCGACCCCGAAGAGCTTGGCGGGTCCGCGTGGGAAGCGGCGGCCACCTCGTTCATGCTCTTTGCCGCCGGCGCGATCATCCCGGTGCTCCCCTACTTTTTTACAGGCGGAATGACCGCCGTCCTGTGGAGTTCGGCGTGCAGCGCCGTCGGGCTCTTCGGCATCGGCGCTGCGATCACGCTGGTGACGGGCCGGCCGGTTCTGTGGTCGGGTATCCGCCAAGTGCTGTTCGGGCTCGCGGCGGCCGCCGTCACGTTCGGCATCGGCCGCCTGATCGGCGTGCAGATCGGCGGGTAAGATAATCGTCCTCGTCGTCGTCCTCGCACTCGTACTCGATTGTCTCCAACAACCGAGTACGACGACGAGGAGGAGGACGAGGACGATCCATCAACGGGAATGGACCGGTTTGACGGCAGTTTTCCGATGTTTGGAAGAATACGGTTTTATGAATCTCTTCAAACGCCTTCTGCTCGCGGTTCTCGCGCCAGTCGTTTTCCTGGCCGCCGTGGAAATCATTCTGCGCGCCGCGGGCTACGGCTACCCGACGGCCTTCTTCGTCCCCGCCGAAATCAACGGTCGGAAGGTTCTGACCGACAACCAGTTTTTCGGCTACCGGTTTTTCCCGCCGCGCATTACGCGCACGCCGCCGTGCATCGTGCTCGACCGCGAGAAAAAGCCGGACGCGGTGCGCGTTTTCGTGCTTGGCGAATCGGCCGCCATGGGCGAACCGCTGGACGGATTCGGCGTGGCCAGACAGCTGGCCTGCCTCCTCGAGTCGCGGTATCCCGGAAAACGGTTCGAGGTCGTCAACGCGGCGATGACCGCCATCAACTCCCACGTCATCGTGGAGATCGCGCGCGAGGCAGCCCGGCTCCAGCCCGATGTGTTCGTCCTCTACATCGGCAACAACGAGGTCGTCGGCCCATACGGGCCCGGCACGGTGTTCGATGCCTTCTCGGGATCGCGCTTTGTCACCCGGGCCCGCGTGCTGGCCACCCGCCTCCGGCTTGCCCAGCTCCTGAGATCCCTGATGAAGTCATCCGCGGACAGGGCTTGCGGAACCGATGAATGGGAAGGGATGGAGATGTTTGCGGAGCGGCAGGTTCCGGCTGACGACCCGCGTCTCGACTCCGTTCGGCGCCAGTTCCGCGCGAACGTCGGGGAGATCCTTCGCATCGCGGGGCGCGCCGGCGCGGAGGTCGCCCTCTGCACCGTGGCCGTCAATCTCCGCGACTGCCCGCCCTTCGCCGGGCCGGATGCGAGCGCCCTGTACAGCAACGCGTGCGCGCTGGAGGCGGCCGGCGACGTTGACAAGGCGCGCGAAGCCTTCAAGGCGGCGCGCGACCGCGACACGCTCCGGTTCCGGGCCGACCGCGCCATCAACGAAATTCTCCGCGAGATCGGGAGCTCGGGCCGGCCCGGGCTCCAATTCGTGGATGCCGAACGGGTCTTCCAGGACGCCGGCGCAAGCGGCATCCCCGGCGAGGATTATTTCCTGGATCACGTCCACTTCAACTTCGCGGGGAATTACGTCCTCGCCTTGAATATCGCGGAGGCCGCGGCCGGCCTCGCGGCGTTGCGCGGGGAGCCGCCGCGGGAATCCCCCGCCCTGTCCGGCTGCAGGGACATCCTGCTGTACACCGTCTGGGACGAGCTCGAACTGACGGACCTGTCGCTCCAGCGAATGCGCCGCCCGCCGTTCAGGGATCAGCCGGGCAGCGCGGCGCGCATCGAGGCGCTGATCCGCCACAAGGCAAGCCTGCAGGATTCCGCCCGGTCCGTGAACCTGGACGAACTGCGCCCTCACTACCTCCAAGCGATGCAGGCACATCCGGACGACTGGTTCTACCCCGCCGGCTGGGGCGCGATTCTGAATGACGGAAATCTGTACGAGGAATCCGAGCGCTGTTTCCGGACGGCGCTGGCGCTGGCTCCAATGGCGCTGACGGCGCGCTATACGCGCATCAG
>CALMZY010000290.1 GCA_937870865.1 uncultured Lentisphaerota bacterium
CGGTGCGGTTGAAACGAAGCTGACCGCTAACATGCTGAGCCGCTAATCCGCCTGTCTTGACCCACTGATAAACTGTTTTCTCTGAGACTTTCAGAATTCGGGCAACATCCCGAACGCGTAATTGCATTTGTACAGACCTGAACTTTCATACCGTGAAGAAATTGGGTGACGTTTCTACTCCGCAGGGGCGGCAAGTCAAGATGTTATCCAGCCTATGCATCCTAACTCATTCGTACGGAATGCGTTACAGATGCAGGCAGTATATTACAGCGTAGAGACTTGTCCCGTTGCGGACCATGACGGGCCGGCGGCCGGCGGATTGGAAACCCACGTTCTCGAAGAACTTCCGCGCCCGTTCGCTGTCTTCGCGGACGCTGGCATGGACACCGCAACTGCCCGCGGCTTTCGCCTGTTCCAGGAAGCGCCCCACCAGTTCTCCTCCCAGTCCTTTCGACCGGAATCCGGGCTTGAGGTTGACGTGCAGGTGCGACGGATACTCATCGAGACTGACGCTCGCTCGATGGCGAAGCCAGAGCCGCAAATTGGAACGAATGAACTCCTTCGACTGCGGATACTTGAGGACATCGCGCCGGAAGACTTTCGCCACGAGGCGGGGCGCAACGGCAAACGCCATGACGCGGGAGAACCGGCGCGTATCGAGACAGCCGGTGACGTAACCGACGACTTCCGGACCCTGCGCGCCCACCCAACTCGACTCGGGTTCGTAGTCGGTGTAGTAACGGGTCAGCAGGTCCGCGAACACTTCGCGGTCCGGAAAGAAATTCTCTACCGGCTCGCCGCGATCTGCCGTGTCGCAGCAGATCGTCCGGATGGCCTCGCGGTCGCGAGGCTCGTACGGACGGATGTGTACCGTATCTCCCTCAGTGTTCATGCTGTGACGGTGTCGGAACCTCGACGATTCGCCACGAGGTCCAGTCCATCGGAACCTCCCCCAGTTTCGTCCGCGCGCTGGTAAAGAGCTTCTGCGGATTGCCCAGGAGGGCCAGAGGGACCTTGACCGTGATCGTCCTTGCCTCCCGGCTCACCTCGCAGGAATCCGCGGGCAGTTTCCGGGCCTGGTCCAGAATCTCCATGGAGGCGATCCCGACGTTCACGCGGATTTTCGGCATCTCACCGAACGGTTTGTCGCTGCGGTAGCCGAAGAAACTGGCGGAGAACTGGACCCCCCGCGCGAGCGGACGTGACAGGTCCATGGAGAGCACGACCTTATCGCCTTCGAGCCTCATCAAGCGGGTCTCGATCCCGATGTACGACGCGCGCTCCTCGTCCGTCAACAGGTCCGGAACGTCATCCTCCTCGCTCTCGTTCTCCACATCCGGCGCGCGGCCCGAGTCCGCCTGTCTCAACAGCCCGATCTGGAAATCGCCGAACAACTCGTTCGGCCTGATGAAGGAGTCGAGATAGGCCGCGGAGACGGCATACTGGCTGGCGTGACGTTGGATCGCGTCGCGCTTGATCGCGACAGGGTCCGGCGGGAGGGAAAGGCTGTTCCACTGCACGGTGTCCCTGAACAACTTCGGCGGGACCAGCGGAATGTCCGGATGGTACCCCTGCGGCCGCGGCCATTTCTTGTAATGAACGAGGTACGGGAAGACCTGCGGCCGCAGTTCCTGTTCGAGGTCCCAGAGCGCGACGCGCGTGAAGAGATACAGGGAGCGGTGATCTGGATTGTGGTCGCCGGGATGCGACACGAAAATCTTCGTCGGCTTGAAGTCGCGGATGACGGTTTTCAGGTCGGCCAGGATTTCCTCGCCCTTGTACGGGGCGCCGCGGCGAAACGCGTTTGTGTACGGGACTTCCGTCACGCGCGTCAGCATGCTGCGGAACGGGGGCCGTTCGCCCCAGTGCTGGTTCCAGATGATCAGCGTCCCGAAATCGGGATATCCGAGAAACGTCAGGTCGGCCGGCGCGAGCCCGAGCACGGCGTCGGCCTTGAGCGCCTCGCCATGGCGGACCAATCCCATGCCCCGCATGGCTCTCGGCATGAAAACCGGGTGCCCGCGATACACCGTAAAGGCCCACTCGTTGTTATCCCCGTACGTGTAGAAGACGACGTGGACCGGCAGCTTCTCCTTCAGGGCCTGCTGGATGATGCCGCCGGTGGCGATCACCTCGTCGTCCGGATGCGGCGCCAGGACCAGCACGCGGTCCGTTGAAGAGAGCGCGACCTGCGGCCAGGCCGGGTCATCCGCCACGCACAACACCGCGCCCGCGAGAAGGAACAGCGCCGCAAAGACAGCACGTTTCATAGGCACTCCTTGAAGATACGGGTGTTTGCCGCCGCCTTCACCGGACAGACACTGTAAACGAACGGGTTGCGTCCGCCAACGTTTTCGCATAATAGTGTGTGCTCTTTTGACCGAGGGAACATGAGCAGTCAATCTTTTGTGCGCCGAACGCATGTGGACGCCTCCGCGGACGAGGTCTTCCGGTGGCATACGCGCCCCGGCGCGTTCGAGCGCCTCGTGCCGCCGTGGTCCAGCATTCGTGTACTGAACAGGACCGACGGCATCGGCAACGGGGCGCGCATTGTCCTTCGCGTCCGGAAGGGCCCGGTGGCCCTGCCCTGGATTCTCGACCATCACGACTGCATCGAGGGACGTCAATTCCGCGACGCCCAGGTCTCCGGCCCTTTTCAACGGTGGGAGCACATCCACCGGTTCGAGCCGGACGGCGACCACGCGTGCTACCTCCAGGACCGCATCGAGTATGATCTTCCGTTCGGCACGGCGGGGCATCTGGTCGCAAACTCGTATGTGAAAAACGAGTTGGAGCGGTGTTTCGTGTACCGGCACCGGATCATCAAGAACGACATCCGCATTCACGCGGCGCACAGCGGGCAACCGCGGCTTCGCATTCTCGTCACCGGAGCTTCCGGCTTCATCGGCTCCTCGCTCATCCCCTTCCTCACGACCGGCGGGCACGAGGTCATCAGCCTGACGCGCGGACCGCGCATCGGCATTCAAAACACGATCCCCTGGGAACCGGACACCGGCCGGATTCATCCCGCTGCGCTGGAGGGTTTCGACGCCGTCATCCACCTGGCCGGCGAGAGCCTCAACACGCTTCGCTGGTCGAACGAGAAGAAGAAGCGGATTCGCGACAGCCGGGGCCTGGGCACCCGGCTCCTTTGCGAAACCCTGGCCAGGCTCAACCGTCCACCGAAGGTCCTGCTCTCCGCGTCCGCGATCGGTTTTTACGGCGACCGGGGCGGCGAGATCCTGCACGAGGAAAGCGATTCCGGCGCAGGGTTCCTGGCGTCCGTCTGCCGCGACTGGGAGGCGGCCACGAAGCCCGCGGCCGACGCGGGGATCCGGGTGGTGAATCTGCGCATGGGCATCGTTCTCTCGGCGGCGGGCGGCATGCTGGCGAGGCTATCGGCGCCGTTCTACATGGGACTGGGAGGCACCTTCGGCTCCGGCTGGCAGTACATGAGCTGGATCGCCATCGACGACGCGGTAGGCGCGATCCATCACGCTCTGATGACGGACAAACTCAGCGGGCCGATCAACGTCGTCGGCCCCTACGTCGCCTTCAACCGTGATTTTACGAAGACCTTCGGACGCGTGATCGAACGTCCCGCCGTCTGTCACGTGCCGGCATTTGCCGCTCGAGCCCTGATGGGCGAGGTGGCCGACGAGATGATCCTGGCCAGCGCGCGCGTGGAGCCGCGCCGCCTTCTCGACTCCGGCTACGTCTTCCTCTATCCCGAACTCGAGGGGGCGCTCCGGCACGTTCTGGGCCGGGCGTGATGCGGGCGCGCTCCGAATTTGACGCAGGCCGCTCTTTCGTAGTACTTTTCAGCCCTCGCAAATTAAGGAGAACCCAATGAGCGAAAGAACGTCGTTCACGCTGACGCAAAAAGACATCCCGACGCACTGGTACAACATCCTTGCCGATTTTTCCGAGCCGGTACCGCCCCCGCTGCATCCCGCGACCAAACAGCCGGTCACCCTGGCGGACATGACCGCGATCTTCCCCGAGAACCTCGTCATGCAGGAAATGAGCACGGAGCGGCACGTCGAAATTCCGGCGGAGGTTCGGGACATCTACGCCCTGTGGCGGCCCACCCCCCTGCTCCGCGCCGTCCGGCTGGAGAAGGCCCTTCAGACGCCCGCGCACATCTACTACAAGTACGAAGGCGCCAGCCCCGCCGGCAGCCACAAGCCGAACACGGCAGTCCCCCAGGCGTATTACAACAAGCAGGCCGGCACGAAGCGGCTGGCCACCGAGACGGGTGCGGGCCAGTGGGGTTCGTCGCTGGCCATGGCGTGCAAGATGTTCGACATCGAGTGCGTGGTGTACATGGTCAAGGTCAGCTACCACCAGAAACCCTACCGCAAGATGCTGATGCACACGTGGGGCGCGACGGTCCACTCCAGCCCGACGAAGCACACGCACGTGGGGCGCACGATTCTCGAGAAGGATCCGGAATGTCCGGGCAGCCTCGGCATCGCGATCAGCGAGGCGATCGAGGACACGGTGCACCACAAGGACACCAAGTACTCGCTCGGCAGCGTGCTGAACCACGTCTGCATGCACCAGACCGTCGTGGGCCAGGAGTGCATGAAGCAGATGGAGCTCGCGGGAGAGAAACCGGACATCGTCATCGGCTGCGTCGGCGGCGGCAGCAACTTCGCCGGCGTTTCGTTCCCTTACATTCGCGAGAAGATCGTCAACAAGGACCCGGTCCGCATTGTGGCGGTCGAACCCTCGGTCTGCCCCAAGCTGACCAAGGGCGAACACCGTTACGACTTCGGCGACACGGCGGGGATGACGCCCCTCCTGATGATGTACACGCTCGGTCACGACTTCATGCCGCCGGCGATTCATGCGGGCGGCCTTCGCTACCACGGCATGGCGCCGACCGTCAGCCACGCCCGAAAGCTGGGCTTGATCGAAGCGGTCTCCTACGAGCAGGCCAAGGTCTTCGAGAACGGCGTGCTGTTTGCGCAGAATGAAGGCATCGTGCCGGCGCCGGAGTCGTCCCACGCGATCACCGCGGCGGTGGATGAGGCCATCAAGGCGCGCGAGGAAGGCAAGAAACGCGTCATCCTGTTCAACCTCTCCGGACATGGACTGCTGGACCTGGCCTCGTACGACTCGTTCATGGCAGGGCACATGAAGAATGTGTGATGGTTAATCGGAAAGGAGGGGCGTCATGAGACTGTTCCTCGCCTTGATTCTCGGACTTTGGGCGTCCAGCGCGTGGGCGCTCAAAGTCGGCGATCCCGCGCCCGACGTCGCTGTTCAGGGAACGGGCGGCAAAGAGGTGAAGCTTTCGGACTTCAAGGGCTCGTGGGTCGTTTTGTACTTCTACCCGAAAGCCTTCACCCCAGGGTGCACGGCGGAGTCCTGCTCCCTGCGGGACGGCTACGAGGAGATCCGGAAACTCGGGGCAACCATCCTCGGCGTGAGCCTCGACAATGTCGCGACGCAGACCGATTTCAAGGCGAAGTACCACCTGCCGTTCGAGCTGCTCAGCGATTCCAGGAAGGAACTGTCCAAGGCGTTCGATTCCCTGGGGCTGGCCGGATTCATGGCGCAGAGAAAGACCTTCATTATCGATCCGGACGGAAAGATCGCGCATATCTTCGACAAGGTCAGCACCGCCTCGCATAACACGGAAGTCACCGATGTGTTGAGGAAGCTGCAGTCGAAATGAACGCGGTCCGCCATGTTTGATGTCGCGCTTTTCATCTTCCTGCTGACCTACATCGGCGTGGCCCTGGGAGAGGTTCCCGGCCTCGCCCTTGACCGTACGGGCATCGCGCTCCTGGGGGCGCTGGCCATGGTCGTCTCGGGGGTGGTTTCCGAGAAGGACGCCCTGCTGAGCGTGGACTACCCGACGATCGTCCTGCTGTACGCGCTCATGGTGGTCTCCGGCCAGCTCCGCCTCGGCGGTTTCTACACGTGGGTGGCTCTCAAGATCAGCCGGTTGACCGAACGGCCGGCGGCGTTTCTCCTCCTCGTCATGCTGGTCAGCGCGGTGCTGTCCGCCGTCATGGTCAACGACATCATCTGCCTGGCGTTCACGCCGATTCTCGCGGTGGCGATGCTCCGCGCGGGATTGAATCCGATCCCCTACCTGATCGGCCTTGCCGTCGCGAGCAACATCGGCTCCGCCGCAACGATCATCGGGAATCCCCAGAACATGCTCATCGGCCAGGTCGGCCGCCTGCACTTCGGCGATTTCCTTCTCTGGTGCGCGCCCCCCACGCTGATCAGCCTCCTGCTCTCGTACATGCTGATCGAGTTCCTGTACCGCGGGCGATTCAAGGCGGCAGCCTCCGCCGTCGGCGCCCAGCATGAAAGCTGGCCGTCCTTCGACCGGCACCAGAGCAGCAAGGGCCTCGTCGCGACGCTGATCCTCATGGGCTTGTTCTTCACCCCGGTCCCGCGCGAACTGAGCGCGATGACGATCGCCGGGCTCCTGCTGTGCAGCCGCCGGATGCAGACGCGGCAAATCCTGGACCTCGTGGACTGGCACCTCATTACGCTGTTCCTCGGGCTGTTCGTGGTGATCAAGGGAATCGAAACGACCCACCTGCCGGCCCTGTCCATCGAATGGCTGAAGGCGCACGGAATCGACATCGGGAACCTCTACGTGTTCGCGATGGTGTCCAACCTGCTGAGCAACCTGGTGAGCAACGTCCCCGCGACCATGGTGCTCGTGAAGTTCACCAGTGCCGCGACGCCGGAACCGTGGTATGTGCTGGCCTTGGCGACAACCTTTGCGGGGAACCTGTTCACCATCGGGAGCATCGCGAACCTGATCGTCATCGAGCAGGCAAAGATGTACGGGATCAACATCTCGTTCAGGGAACATGCCCGGATCGGAATTCCCGTGACGCTGGTGTCCATGGCGGTATTGATGCTGTGGATCTGGCTGCGGACGACACCGTTTTAAAAAGAGGAGACATGAAACCCATGACCCATATCATCCTTTTCCTCCTGATCGGCCTTCTCGCCGGCGTTTTGAGCGGACTGCTCGGGATCGGCGGCGGCGTGATCATCGTGCCGGCGCTGGTGTTTATTTTCGGATACACCCAGCACCTGGCGCAGGGCACGACTCTCGCGCTGATGATCCCGCCGATCGGAATCCTGGCGGCCTGGACGTATTACAGGCAGGGCGACGTCAACCTGACGGCGGCCGCATTCATCTGCCTTGGATTCGTGATCGGCGGCCTGTTCGGCGCGCGCTTCGCCACGGTCATTCCCGACCTGGTCCTGCGGCGATTGTTCGGCGTTCTGTTCCTGGTCATCTCGGTGCGGATGATTATCGGGAAATAGCGGCGAGGCAACTACCCGATGGCCCTGCGCGAGTGCTGATGCAAGGCCAGATCGGCCAGTACGAGCGCCGCCATCGACTCGACGATCGGAACGGCGCGCGGAACGACGCATGGATCGTGACGCCCCTTGGCCTCCAACACGGCAGGGTTTCCATCGAAGTCAACCGTCTTCTGCGGAAGACTGATCGTCGCCGGCGGTTTGAAAGCGACGCGGAAGACGATCGGCATTCCGTTGGAAATACCGCCCTGAACACCCCCGCTCCAATTCGTCGCCGTGCCCAGTCCCCCGCCCTTCTTCACGAACGGGTCATTGTGCGCCGAGCCGCGCATGCGCGCGCCCGCGAAACCGGATCCGATCTCGAAACCCTTGGTCGAGGGGATGGACAGCATGGCCTGCGCGAGCTTCGCCTCCAGCTTGTCGAACACCGGCTCGCCGAGCCCTGCGGGAACACTCCGGCAGACACACGTGATGACGCCGCCGACGGAGTCGTTCGCCGCGCGCACGTCCCCGATGACGCTCTCCATCTTCGCGGCCGACGCCGGGTCCGGACAACGTACAATCGATTGGTCCACGTCCGCGCGCTTCAATGTCGTCTCCGCCAGGTCCGGCGCGTCGACAGGCCCCACGGAACTGACCCAGGCCACGATGTGAACGCCGAAGCGTTCGCGCAGAAACTTCTCGGCGATCGCGCCGGCGGCCACGCGCCCGATCGTCTCGCGCGCGCTGGACCGGCCGCCGCCGCTCGAAGCGCGGACGCCGTACTTCATCTGGTAGGTGTAGTCCGCGTGGGAAGGCCGGGGGATGTGGAGCATTCCCTTGTAGTCGCCCGGTTTTTGATCGCGGTTGGCAACCAGCAGGGCAATCGGTGTGCCGAGGGTGAGCCCGTTTTCGACGCCGGACAGAATCGTGACGGCATCCGCTTCATCCCGCGGCGTTGTGACGGCGCTCTGGCCGGGCCGGCGGCGGTCGAGTTGGGGCTGGATATCCTTCTCGCTCAACTCCATCCGGGGCGGACACCCGTCCACCACGGCCCCCACACCCTTGCCGTGCGATTCGCCGAACGTCGTCACCGTGAAAATTGTCCCAAACGTACTCGACATGCTCGCCTTCCTGTTGAGGCACTGTAGCCTCTGTCCGCGTTTGAGAAAAGCGGATTCTGTCCGGCATTCGCAGGACACACACTCCCACGAGTCAGCTCTCCTGAGGACTTTCTTCCGCCCTCCCGGGCCTGTCGGAGCACGCGGGTATGGGCACCGACTGTAACCCGCTGTCCGCCCCCAGGGCGCCTGTTGACAATAGGCACACAACGTAGTATTCTTTTTTCCATGAAACAGGTCCGCTGGGACGACGAGAAGAACGAACGGCTCAAAAGGGAAAGAGGCGTCTGTTTTGAGCAAATCGTGGTCCTGTTGGAGCAGAACTCCTTGCTCGATATTGTCGACCACCCGAATCAGGAGAAATATCCGGGACAGAAAATGGCCATAGCCGAAATCGATGGATATGCATACCTCGTGCCCTACGACCAACGCGGGGACGAGATAGAGCTGAAAAGCATCATTCCCAGTCGCAAGGCAACACACAGGTACTTGGGAGACAGTCATGAAAAAACCGATTCTTGATCCGACAGAAAAGAAGCTCCTCGAATCTTTCGAACGAGGAGAATGGAAACCGACCCGGCATCGCGAAGCGGAAATGGCCAAGCTGCAGCACTACGCCCGCAACACTCTTCAGAAGAACAAACGAATCAATATTCGACTATCGGAGAGAGACTTGGTCGGCATCCAAACCAGAGCGGTCGAAGAGGGGCTTCCGTACCAAACCCTGATTTCCAGCGTTTTGCACAAGTATCTTCGCGGGACGCTGACAGAAAAAAAGAGGGCCTGACAAGAGGCGCCAAGATGCTCGCCTGCCTACGTGGCAGGCTCAAGCCTGAGGCGTGACGTTTCAACGATGAATTCGATCTACCACGTCAAGCAGTTTGATGATCAAGTCTTCGGCCTGGCGTATCGGCCCAGCCTCGCGCCGGAGCGGAGTGACGACACCGACTTCTACGGGGAGTTCTACCGGCCGGTGCCGCGCGAGTTCTCGGCCGCAAACCAGGAAGTGCTCCGGCAGGCGCTGATGGAGACGCCCGACGTGCGTTGCATCCTGGAAATCGGCGTCCAGCGCAACCCACTCCCTGAATCCTCCACCGGCATCCTCCTGCGAAACAAGGCCGCCAACGCCATCTTCATCGGCATCGACATCGAGGACAAGAGCCACCTCGCCGACGAGTCCCGCGGGATTTTCACCATCCAGGGGGATTCAGGCGATCGATCGCCGGTGTACGCCCTCATGGCGCGCCTCGGAATCGCCGCCATCGACTTCCTGTTCATCGACGGCTGGCATTCCGTCAATCAGTGCGTTGCGGACTGGCGGTACGTCGAGCGGCTATCACCCCGGGGCACCGTCGCGATGCACGACACAAACGTCCACCCCGGCCCCGTGCTCGTCTTCGACGCCATTGATGAACGCCTGTTCGACAAGAAGAAGTACTGCACCGAAGGACCCGATTGGGGCATCTCCGTCATCCGGAGGAAATGACCGTTCCTGCCGCTCGCGCAGACGGCGATGTTGAGATGCGACCCTTTCGCCCCGTAACACACACGAATACCACGGACTTCCCCTTCCGTGTCCATCCGTGTTCATCGGTGTTTCAATTTCCTCCCCTTGCCCCAATCCCGCAATGAGGTACAATGCGGGGCAAGGGGGTACGCTGTCGCGATAGGTAACGCATTACCCAAGCCGGTTACAGCCAGATTAGACCACGCGTTACAGTTGCTAATAGAGACACGCGTTACCCATTAAACGTTCGGTGAAAAGAAGATGACAGACCTGACCAAAGGACTACAGCTCACGACACCGCCGAAATTCGTCCCGTGGCGAATCCGCGATCTGGAACTCGAAGACCTGTTTGACGGCTTCGCCCTCAAGAAGGTCAAACGCGGATACTACACGCTCAAATGCGAACCGCTACCAGGCCTCCACTGTATCCTTGGCTTCCACCTTCATGAGTATGACGTCCTGACAGAGTTCGAGTTCTTCGTCCTCTGGAAAGACGAAAGCGAAATCAAGGAATCTTACGCGATGTTCCAGAAGTGTTTTGAGCAAGAGTTCGGCCCCCCGACCAAGACGACCTCCGGATCGGAGGGATTTCCATCTCATGAGTGGACCGTACCCGGTGCAGAAATCATTCACCTCGTGCGAGAACGCCACGGGCCAGAGGAACTGATGAGGATCAGGAGAAGATAGAACACCGAACCAGCGGGTGGAGCGTACGTCTCGCCCGCGGCGGGCGATCCGTCCGCTCACCC
>CALMZY010000291.1 GCA_937870865.1 uncultured Lentisphaerota bacterium
GCCGACCGGGCCGTCGAGCTTCGCCATCGGGACCGGCTCGCGGGTGTGGCCGCGCACGCTGACCGGGGTCCGATGATCGGTGCAGATCAGGAGGCGGTAGGGCTCGCCGCGTTGCTCCAGCGCCTTCCAGACGGGGCCGACGATCCGGGCGTCGAACGCTTCGATCGCGTCGACCTTCAACGGCGCCTTCCCGCTGTGGCCGCATTCGTCGGGCGCTTCCACGTGGACGAACACGAAGTTGTCGTTCCGGATCACGTCGAGCGCGGCGTCCACCTTGCCCTGGTAGTTGGTGTCGATGAAGCCGGTCGCGCCCTCGACGTGGATGGGGTTCAAGCCGATCAGGCGGCCCAGCCCGCGGACGAGATCCACGGCGGTGATCACGCCGCCGGTCAGGCCGAAGAGTTCCTTGTAGGTCTTCAGGGTGAGCGCGCGGCCCTGGCCCCAGAGCCAGATCTGGGTGGCCGGGTTTTTTCCGGCGGCGATGCGCGCCCGGTTCACCGGGTGGTCCCGGAAGATTTCCCGCGACGCCTCGAGCAGCTTCCGGATTTCGTCCTGCCTGTCGCCGGTCGGAAGGTAGTCCGCGATCGGTTTCCCGGAAATGTCATGCGGCGGCTGGGTCTTCACCTTGTCGGACCCGTGGCTCCAGACCAGCAGGTGGCGGTAGCTGACCCCGCCGTGGAACTTGAGCCCGTCGCGGCCGAGTTCGCGGTCCACGGCGGCGATCAACTGGTGGGCCTCGCCGGTGCTGATGTGGCCGGCGGAGTAGTCCTCCATGTTCCCGTCCTTGATGGTGACGAGGTTGCAGCGGAACGCCACGTCGGCCGGCTGAAGCGGGATTCCCGCGCCGGCGCATTCGATCGGCGCGCGGCCGGTGTAGTTCTCCTCGGGGTTGTAGCCCAGGAGACTGAGATTCGCGACATCGCTTCCGGGCGCGAGCCCCGCCACGGGCACCGTCTGCACCATGCGGACCTCGCCCGCCGCGGAGATGCGGCGGATGTTCGGAATCCGGGCCTTCTGCAGCGGGGTGAGCCCGCCCAGTTCGGCGACCGGGTAGTCGCCCATGCCGTCGCCGACCAGAACCACTATCTTTCTTCGCTTCATAGGCGCTGCAAGTTACCGCAGGTTTGAGGCGCGGTCAAATTAACACTTGCTGAGGCTTTCCCGTGCGGTAGTGTAAGAACGGATTCCCTCATATGAAATCGCGCAAACAGCTTCATCCTCTTCGGTTCAAACCGGTCTACAAGGATTACATCTGGGGCGGCAACAAGATCATTCGCATGTACAACCGCCAGGAGCCGCCCGGCACCTACGCGGAGTCCTGGGAACTGTCCGACCGCAGCGAGGGCATGAGCGTGGTGTGCAACGGGCCGCTGGCGGGCCTGAGCCTTCGCGAGATCGTGCAGGGGTTCCAGTCGGACGTGCTGGGCGAGGGGCGGCGTGCCGACGCGTTTCCTCTGATGGTCAAATTGATCGACTCCCGCGAGCGGCTCAGCGTCCAGGTGCATCCCAACGATCAATCGGCGAAGAAGTACGGCGGGGAGCCGAAGACGGAGATGTGGTATGTGCTGGACGCCGAGCCGGGCGCGGGTGTCTACGCCGGCCTGAAGTTCGGGGTGAACGCCAAGTCGTTCGGCAAGGCCATGCAGTCCAAGCGCCTCGGCGAGATCCTGACGCGCATTCCCGTGAGCCGCGGCGACGCCATCTTCATTCCCGGCGGCCTCGTGCACGCGATCGACGCCGGATGCCTCCTGCTGGAAGTCCAGCAGAACTCGAACACGACGTATCGCATTTACGATTGGGATCGCCTCGGGGCGGGCGGCAAGCCGCGCCCGCTGAACGTGCAGGAAGCGCTCCAGGTGATCCGCTGGGACGCGCGGGACAATCCCAAGGTTCAGCCGCGCGACCTGGGGCTTTGCGGCGGAAACCATTTTTGGGAAGTACTCCGGTGTCCGTATTTCCGGGTGGAGCGGATACTGATCTCCGAACGCATGCCGCTCGTCATGGATGGAAGCAGTTTCTCGATTCTCTTCGTGGCTTCCGGGCGCGTGCAGGTGGAATCGGGCGGAGCGGGCGAGCTGCTGGTTCCGGGAAGTACGTGCCTCCTGCCGGCCGCGCTGAAGGATTGCGTGCTGAAGCCGCTGGAAGCCCCGGCCGAGGTCCTGCGGGTGACCGCTTCTGCTACGACCAGCCTTTCCTCTTGAGGTACAGGTAGAGCAGCGCTGTCCAGAGCGCGGTTCCGCCGAGAATCGCCATGTAGGAGTACTTCCAATCCGGCCACCCGGTGTTCGGCATGTGCTGAACGTTCATGCCGTACCAGCTGGTGACGATCAGGAGCGGCATGGAAAGCGTGGCCAGGACCGTCAGGATCTTGATGACGCGATTGACCTGCATCTGCTGAAGATTCAAGTGCACCTGCAGGATGTTCATCAGCGAGTCGCGGTAGTTGTCGGCGCTGTCGCTGATGCGCGACAGATGGTCCAGCAGGTCGCGGTAGTAGGGCAGCAGGTGCGTCCGCACGATCTTGAATTCTCCGTGCGCGAGCCGCGCAATGACCTCCCGTTGGGGCGCGATGATCTGGCGCAGGCGCTGGACTTCCGATCTCAACTTCAGAACGCTGTTCAGGATGTCCGCGGACGGATTGCTCATCACGCGGCTCTCGAGCTCGGCGATCTCTCCGCTCAACTCCTCCAGCGCCGGCTGGTAGTTCTCGAGCAGGGCGTCCAGCAGATTGTAGGTCAGCCGGTCCGGGGCGCGGGCGATCAGCGGGGCGTTCTTGATCACGCGATCGATCGTCGTGGTTACGCTCTTCACCGGCTCGTCATGAACGGTGACGAGGAAGTTCTTCCCGATGAACATGTTCAGCTCCGTCGTCCGGAATTCATGCGAGGTCTGCATGTAGTTGACGGCGTGGATCACCATGAAGATGTAGTTCTCGTAGTCGTCGACCTTGGGGCGCTCGCTGACGGCGATGCAGTCCTCGATCGCGAGAGGATGGAAGTTGAAGATGCCTTCGAGGAGCATCTTGTTCTCCTCGGGGGTCGGATTCTCGGCATCGACCCAGATCTGCACGCCCTCGTCGTACAGCACGAGACGCAGGACGTCCATGCCGACGTCCTGGCTCACCAGCTTGCCCTGACTGAATACGAACGAGCGAATCATGGCGTTTGTTTAGCAGAATGCGCGGGCCGCGAAAAGGCGCAAAAGGTCACTTTTTCAGATTGTCGATCGCGACCGCCAGCGCGCTCAAATCGCCGATCGCCGGACCGAGCGCGCTGGGCAGGATGCGGCACGCCTCGACGCCGGGCTTCCACGCGTAGCGGGGCAGGGCCGCCCGCAGGGAGCCCAGGAGCTGTTCGCCCGCGTGGATGGCAATCGTGCCCATGAGGATGACCTCGGGGTTCATGAACATGATGACCGTGCCGACGCCCTGCGCGAGCCGCTCGATGTAGTCGTGCCACGCCTGGACGGCAAACGGATCGTCCTGCTTCACGGCCTCGACGAAGGTCTTGAAGTCGATGTTCGCCGGGTCGCCGCCGGCCAGGTCGAGAATCGCCGTGCGGATCCGGCGGGTCACGATCTGCTCGCGCAGCCGGTTGGCCACGTTCAGGCCGCCGCAGTAGAGCTCCAGGCAGCCGCGCTGGCCGCAGGGGCAGGGTGGGCCGTTGATGTCGAGCACGTGGTGCCCGATCTCGCCGCCCGTATCCGTGACGCCCTGCACCAGCTTCCCGTTCGCGATGAAACCGGCGCCGAGCCCGGTGCTCATCGTGAGATACACCAGGTTCTGCGTGCCGCGGCAGGAGCCGAACAGGTACTCGGCCAGCGCGCAGGCGTTGGCGTCGTTGTTCATGAAAACCGGGCGGTGGAACGCGTCCTGGAACATCCTGACGACCGGCACGTTCACCCATCCCGCCATGTTCGGCGGCGCAAGCATCAGGCCCGGCGGAACGGAGACCGGGCCGGGCGCGGAGATTCCGACGGCCTCGATGTCCTTCAGGGTGAGTCGGTTTTCGGAGAGAAGGCTGTTCGCGAGCTCGATCGTGCGCCGGATGCCCGATTCCGGCCCTTCCGGCGTTCGCGTGGGCATCCGCCGGGAGGCGACGATCCGGCCCTTTTCGTCGCCGATACAGACGGACGTCTTGGTCCCGCCGATGTCGATGCCGAGCAGATTCATGGCGTGTACATTTGCCGCGCGCCCGGGTTCAGGCAAGCCAAATTGCGTGTGCAAGCGTGGGAGCGGAATGGGTTGGCCACGGTTCATCGCAAGTTGACCGCGTCGAACGCGTTCTATACTTTAGCGGCAGCCATGGACGAGCGTTTCCGAAAGTATCTCAAGCGAAGCACGATCGGGCACGGGATCGTGCTCCTGCTGATCATCATCGTGCCCGCGATCGTCAACTGGAGGATTCACCGGCGCAACCTCGAGAGCATCACGTTCGTGGATTTCACGGTCGCCATCCCGGGCGACACCTCCGTGGCGCCGACCCGGGAGTTGGACGATCCCCTGATGAAGGAAAAGCCGAAGGAGGCGGCGTCCGAGAAGGACACGATCACCGAGCCGTCCACGCTCAAGAAGAGCAGTCAGATTCAAAAGAGCACGAAGAAGATCAAGCGCCCTCAGGGCGGGACGGTGGCCAAGTCGAACCTGAGCGCGGCGGAGATTCGCCGCCTGCTCGCGGCCGGAGCGCGGATCTCGGATCACACCTCCGTGCCGATGGGCGACCTTTGGGAGGCCGGGTACTACAATCACGTGCACGAGAGGATGTATCGCGTCTGGAGCCAGCCGACGAGCTTGTCCGCGAACGCGGGCATCAGCGCGGAGGTGATGATCCGCGTCCAGCGCGACGGAACGATCGTCCAGCGCGACATGGTGCGATCCTCCGGAAACCCGTTGATGGACGAATCGGTCATGAAGGCCGTCCAAGCTGTTACGCAACTCAACCCCCTGCCGGCTCAGTGTCCCGGTTCCTCCAAGGATATTCGCATCCTGTTTGAGCTGACGAGGGAAGGAATCTAGGGACGGC
>CALMZY010000292.1 GCA_937870865.1 uncultured Lentisphaerota bacterium
CAATCTGGCGGTGCTCGTCCGCCGTCAATCCCGTGTCGTGAACTGTCCTGACGTTTATCATGCCGCCCTACTCTTCCAGACCCTGGAAATATCTCCAGCCGAAAATCGAGCGCGCCGGAACGCGGGGTAGTGTGGCCGTACCCGCCGGCGCAAGCCGGTGGCCGTCCTTGTTCACCACGCCCTTGCGGGCGCGGCTACCCTTCTTCCGTAGCCGCCGGCCCAAGCCGGTGGCCGTCCTTGTTCACCACGCCCTTGCAGGCGCGGCTACGCTTCTTCCGTACTGGACTGCGCGGCAAATTGGCCCATTCGCGAACGCGGATCGCATTTGTCAGCGTGTTCGCCATGGCGTATGTTGTGGGAACAACGTGTACGCGAAACGCATACGGCTGACGGGGCTGCTTGTCTGGATCCTCGCGGTATTCGTTTGGACGGGGCCCGCGCTGGCCCAGCCGCGTCCGGCGTCCGAACAGCACGTCATCGTGATTTCCATAGACGGCCTCCTTCCGGAGTTCTATCTGCCGGGCAAACGCGAGCTCAAGGACAGCACCCTGCTCGCCCTGCGCGACGCCGGGAGTTTTGCCAAGGCCATGCTCCCGGTTTATCCGTCCGTCACCTACGTCTCCCACGCCTCGCTGTCCACCGCGGTCCTGCCGGAAAAGCACGGCATCACGGCGAACAACGCGCTGGACACGCGGACCGGCGACGGGCGGGGCAACTGGTACGCCTCGGATCTGAAGGCGCAGCCGGTCTGGGACGCGGCCAAGCGGGCCGGCCTGACCGTCGGGAGTATCTCCTGGCCCACGACCGCGGGCTCGAAGAGCATCGACTGGAACGTGCCCGAGTTCTGGACCACGCGCTACGCGCAGGAGCCCGCGCTCGTCCGGAAGTACGCCTCCGGCGGCGTGCTGGAGATGATGGCGAAGGCCGGCCGCAAGCTGGACAACGTGCATCTCAACATCATGCCGCCGCGCGATTCGTTCATGGCCGCCACCGCGGTGGAATTGATCCGGCTGAAGAAGCCGAATCTACTGCTCGTCCACCTGATCGATCTCGACCATGAACAGCACCTCGAAGGGCGCGACTGGCCCGGCCACCGGGAAGTCATGGAGCGTCTCGACGCGCACGTCCGGGAAATCGTCGCCGCGACGCGCGCGGCGGGAATCTACGGCCGCACCACCTTCATCATCCTGGGCGATCACGGGACCACCGATGTGCGGACCAGCCTGGCCCCGAACACGCTGCTGGCGCAGGAGGGCCTGCTCCGCTATCGCGACGGCAAGATCGAGGCGTGGGACGCGATCGCGCAGAACACGGGCGGCTCGGCGGGCGTGTACTTGCGGGAAAACAACAAGGCCCTGCTCCGCCGCGTATCCAGCCTGTTCGAAAAAAACCGGTTGGGCGCCGACGGCAAACCGATGTACCGGCTGATCGATCGCGACGAGCTCACGCGCCTCGGCGGCCCGGCCGCCGCCGCGTTTTACCTGGAAGGCGAGAACGGCACGATGTTCTCGGGCTCCATCGGCACCGGAAGCTGGATCCGCCGGTCCGCCCTGCGCGGAAACCACGGCTTCCTGCCCTCCAAGCCCGACATGCACACCGGCTTCATCGCGTTCGGCCGCGGCGTGCGCAAGGGCGTCACCATGGACACCATCCGCGTGACGGACGTCGCCCCGACCGTCGCATACCTGCTCGGGTTCCCCTTCGAGACGCCGCACGGCCGCATCCTCCGCGAAATCCTGAAGTAACCAGACTCACCTCCAGGCAGATCACCGGCGAGCACATCGTCCTCGTCCTCCTCCTCGCTTGCCTCGGGTCGTCATACTCGGGTGTCAGAGACCATCGAGGACGAGTGCGAGGACGACGACGAGTACGATTCATCCTCGACACAGCGCTTCGTAACAGGCTAAAGAGAAATCCATATTACCCGGGCACTTCGCGTTGCCGCCATTTTCGAGCGATCGGATGGGAACGTGCCCAACAGGGAGGGACTGAAAGATGAGACGTCGAGTTGCATGTGTTGCATTGTGGATAGCCGCGGCTTTTTCCGCCGCGGCGGCTGTGACCGATTCGCCCGCGGCGCCGTCCAAGGCGATCGTCCGCATGACGGGCGCGCGGTACGAACTTCTTTTGAACTGCTCACCCTGCACGCTGAAGGGCGCGTTCGCGACACAGCGCATCGCGGAACTGGCGACGGCCGGCGCCAATTGTGTTGTGGCGCCGGATGTTGAAACGGCCGATGCCGTTCTCAACCAGGCAAAGGATGCGGGACTCATGGGCGCGGTCATCCTGCGGCTCGAGCCTGACAGCGGGCTGACCTATTCGAGTACGCAGGCCGTTGCCGCGGCGATCGAAACCATTCGTCCGCTTGTCGCTCGCGTGAAGGCGCAGCCGAGTCTTGTCGCGTGGATCATCACCAGCCGCATCGCCGTGTCCGAGCGCCAGAATCCCGCAGCGTACCGCGCCGTCAACGAACTGGCCGCAATCCTGCACCGGGACGATCCCGACCGCGTCGTGATCGCCGACGTCGGCGTGCTGAACGCAAACGATCCGAAGGCGACCCTGGCGGCAGAACTCCTGACCGAAGTGGATGTGCTGGGCTGGACGCCGGGCCGCGGCGTCACGGATCTTGCTGGAGCGCTGAACGCTTCGGGCTGGCGCAAGCCGTTCGTGATCCTGTCCGCGGGCATCCCCCACCCCGGCACCGTCGAGCGCGCCTCGTGGGGCTCGCCCCTTGAACCGCTGCCCGCGGCAAAGACCGCTCACTGCCTGGCGTTCTTCACCAACGCAATCCCCGCTGCCTCCGGCGTGTGCCTCGGGTCGTTCGTCCGCAGTTGGGATCCCAGCGGGCTCGTCACGCCCACGTGGTACAGCCTGTATCACGCCGACGGCGCGCGCGCGGAACTGGCGGACGCGCTGACGTTCGCGTGGACCGGAAAGTACCCGGACAACCGCGGCCCGAACATCACGGTCTTCACATCCGCGGCAAACGCCCGGCTGGTCTCGCCCGGCGTCCTTGAAAAAGCGCAGGTGGTCGCCACGGACCCGGATGGCGATCCGCTCGCGTATTCGTGGCGGCTGGCCCGCGAAATCAAGGGCAGCGGCGACGATCTTCAGCAGGCGGCCGAGTTCGAATATCTGGCCGATGCGCTCCCCACGCAAAACGTGCCGCAGATCACCTTCATGATTCCTTCGGAAGCCGGTCCGTACCGGCTGTTCGTTACCGTGCGCGACGGCAAGGGCCACGCATCGAGCGCGAACATGCCGTTCCTGGTAGAAGCCACGCGAGCCACGCCGGCGGCACCCGTGGAGAAAGTGGTGCAGTCTCCGGACCATGCGCAGACCGAGAGCCAGCCGGAGGAGCCGGAGACGGCCGCCGTCGTAATCGGCACGCCCGTGCGCGTCACGATCGAGAAGAGCGGCGTGGGCGGCGGCTGGCAGTTGATGGTCGACGGGCAGCCGTACTTCGTCAAGGGCGCGGGCGGACGGAAGTATATTCCCGAGCTGAAGGCGGCCGGCGCCAACACGATCCGGACATGGAGCACGGATTACGTCACGCCCGTCCTGGACGAGGCCGAGAAGAACGGCCTCAAGGTCTGCCTCGGCCTGTGGATGAAGCAGGAGCGGCACAACTTCAACTACTCCAATCCGGAATCGGTCGCAAACCAGCTCCAGAAATTGAAGAGCGCGGTCCGGCGCTACCGGAATCATCCGGCTCTGCTGATGTGGTGCTGCGGCATCGAGGTCGAATCCGGCGCGGGCACGAACGCGGCCGTGTACAAGGCGATCAACGAGGTGGCGCGCATGGTTCACCAGGAAGATCCCAACCATCCCACGACCACGGCGTTCGCCGACCTCGGCGAGAACAACATCAAGGCCGCGCTCGCGGCGCAGTACTGCCCCGAGCTGGACATCTTCGGCGTGAACAGCTACGGCGGACTCGGCACCATGGCCGAGCGCCTGAAGAACGTGGGCTGGACGCGGCCGTACATGATCATGGAGTTCGGCCCGAAGGGCCAGTGGGAGATGCCGAAGACGGCGTGGGGCGCGGAGATCGAGCAGATGCCGCTCGAGAAGGCCGCCTTCTACCAGGAGTCCTACAACAAGAGCATCAGCAGCCAGGAAAACTGGTGCCTCGGCTCGTTCGTCTTCAGCTGGGACTTCAAGTTCGAATGCACGCCCACCTGGTACAGCATGCACCTCCTCGACGGGTCCCGCATGAACACGTGCGACACCATGTGGAAGGCCTGGAGCGGCAAGGACCCCACCAACCGCTGTCCGCAGGTGCGCTGGATCGGCTCCGCGCTGGACCGGAAGAAGGTCCCTCCCAACAAGCCGTTCACGCTGGACGCGGATGTCGCCGACCCCGAGGGCGATCCGCTCCGCATCGAATGGATCCTGATGTCCGAGGTCAAGAAGAAGGGCGCCGACGGCTTCGTAACCACGGACCTGAAGCCCATCCTGGGCCGGATCACCGACGGGAACCTAAAGAAGGCAAAGATCGTGACGCCCACCGGCACGGGCGCCTACCGCGTGTTCGTGTACGTCTACGACGGCAAAGGCAACGCCAGCAGCGCGAACATGCCGTTCTATGTCGAGCCCGCGACCGCCGTCACGG
>CALMZY010000293.1 GCA_937870865.1 uncultured Lentisphaerota bacterium
GATCGCGCTCTTCTGCGCGGTCGGCGGCGTCGAGCCCCAGTCCGAAAAGGTCTGGAACCAGAGCGAAAAGTACAACGTTCCGAAGCTTGCCTTCGTCAACAAAATGGACCGGACCGGCGCCGACTTCTTTGCCGTGTTGGAAGAGATTCAGACCGACCTTGGCGCCAACGCCGTGCCTGTGGTCATCCCGATGGGCAAGGAAGAGAATTTCCGCGGCATCATCGACCTGGTCAGCATGAAGGCCATCTTCTACGACGAGGAAAGCCAGGGCGTGAAGTTTCACGAGGAGGAAATTCCGGCGGACAAGCTGGAAAAGGCGAAGAAATGGCGCGCCAATCTCGTCGAAAAATGCGCGGAGCAGGATGACGCGCTCCTCGAGAAGTTCGTCAACGGCAGTGATCTGACGGAGGAGGAAATCACCACGATTCTCCGCAAGGCGACGATCGCGCGCCGCGTCGTCCCCGTGTACTGCGGTTCCGCGTTCAAAAACAAAGGCGTCCAGCGCCTCCTCGACGGCGTGGTCCGCTGCCTGCCCGCCCCGAACGAGATCCCGCCCATCATCTGCGCCAAGGAGCCCGAGGCCAACAAGCGCAATCCGACGGACACGGACCCGTTCTCGGCCATTGCGTTCAAGATCATGGCCGACAAGCACATGGGCAAGCTGACGTATATCCGGATTTACTCCGGCACGCTTTCGCAGGGTGACGTCGTCTACAACAGCACGCGCGACAAAAACCAGCGCATCGGCCGCATCCTGCGCATGCACGCAAACCGGCAGGAAGCCATCGAGAAGGCCTTTTGCGGAGATATTGTCGCCATCGTCGGCATGTCCGACACGAAGACCGGCGATACGATCTGCCATGAGGACCATCCGATCCACCTGGAAGCCATCGAGTTCCCGGCGCCGGTGGTCTCCATCAGCATCGCGCCCGAGAGTACGGGGGACAACGAGCGCCTCGGCGAGGCGCTGCACCGGCTGGCCGACGAGGATCCGACGTTCACGGTCTCGTTCGACCAGGAGACCAACGAGACGATCATCTCCGGCATGGGCGAGCTTCATTTGGAAATCATCGTGGACCGGCTCAAGCGCGAGTTCAACGTCTCCGCCAAAGTGGGGCGGCCGGAAGTGGCGTACCGCGAAACGACCACGGTGGCCACGGAAGGCCAGGGCAAGTACGTCAAGCAGTCCGGCGGCCACGGCCAGTATGGCGATGTTTGGCTGCGGCTCGAACCGCTGGATGCCGGCGGCGGATACGAGTTTGTCGACGACATCGTTGGCGGCAGCATCCCGCAGAACTTTATTCCGGCCGTCCAGAAGGGCGTCGTCAAGGCCATGGCGCATGGTCCGTTCGCGGGATATCCCGTGGTCGACCTGCGCGTCACGCTGTACGACGGGTCGTACCACGAAGTGGATTCCAGCGACATCGCGTTCCAGGAGGCCGCCCGTATTGGTTTCAAGGCCCTGTTTCTTAAAGGCCAGCCGGAGTTGATCGAGCCGGTCATGTCGATCGAAGTCGTCTCGCCCGAGGAGTTCATGGGCCCGGTGACGAGTTCCATCTGCCAGCGGCGCGGTCGCATCGAATCGATGGAGCGCAAAGGCGAAACGCAGATCGTGAACGGCATGGTTCCGCTCTCTGAAATGTTCGGCTATGCCGGCGCGCTGCGCACCCTGACGCAGGGCCGGGCGAACTTCTCGATGCACTTCGAGCATTACGAAGCGGTTCCGGACGCGCTGGCGGAAGAGATCGTCAAGAAGCGCAAGGCCGAGAATAAGGTGCGGTAGGCTTTTTTCTCTTGCGTCAGGGGGGGGCGAGGAATAATTGTAACCCCATGACACCGGGAAATCCAAATCCTGCAGGCGGCTCGTCGAAGACCAGTATTCTCATTCTGTGCATTCACCCCGAACTGGGTGAAACGTTCCTCCAGAACGTCTGTGCCGGAGCCGTGGGCACCAGCGGCGATACCGTGGTCGAGGAACGCCCTGTCCACCTGGATATCATGGCTGGCGACCCCCGGATGATCGCCGAGTGGGACGACTCCATGAAGAAGACCGACGCGGTCGCTCTTCTCGTGCGTTTCCTGGACGTGATTTCCCTGGACAAAATACGCGCCATTTACCGCCGCCTTCCGAGCGAGCGCACCGTTCCGATGTCCGTCATCCTTTTCCGCGAGGATGGCGAGATCGATTTCAAGATGAGCTGTCCCGCCTGCGGTCAGAAGCTGTGGGTCCGCGATTCCGACGTTGGCAAGCGCGGTCGCTGCCCCAACTGCAAGAAGGCGTTCAAGCTCCCGTCCCAGGCCGGCCATCTCAAGTCCCAGCTGATGCTGCCGGATGCCGTGCCCGCGATCACCGTGGTTCGCGGCAAGCCGGCCTCCTGCCGCGGCGCGCTCGCCAGCCTGATGTCGTACCTGACCGGCACGATCGTTCCGAAGGCGGAAGGCCTGGATCAGGAAACGCTCAAGAAGACGACGGTCCGCGTCCAGCTCTCGGAGTAGATCCCCCTCCGTCGGACGCTTTTTCCAAGGGTTGGAAATTTCGGCTGATTTTTTTCCAAGGTCTGGAAAAATAGCGTCATGAACGACTCCCCGAAACCTCTTTCCGGCACACTGCCCTGGACGCGTTCCTGTTTCGTCTGCGGCGAGGACAACCCGCACGGCCTGCACCTCCGCTCGCGGATCGAAAGCGGCCGGGTGATTCTCGACTACACGCCGCGCGAGGCCGATCTCGGTTACAAGCACATCGTCCACGGCGGCATCGCGGTTACGCTTCTCGATGAAGTGATGACCTGGGCCGCGATCGTGGCCGCGCGCCGGGTCTGTGTTGCCGCGGAGCTTGTCACGCGGCTCCGGAAGCCCGTTCAGGTGGGGCAGACCCTGCGCGTCGAGGGCTGGGTCGCGCGCGAGACATCGCGGCTGATCCTGACGGAAGGCCGCATCCTGAACGCGGAAGGGCAGGCCTTGCTGACGGCCGAGGGCAAGTACATGCCGATGCCCAAGGACCAGATCGAGCTGACGCAGAAAGATTTCGTGATCAGCCCGGATTCGATTCCGCCGCAGAAAATTACCGGGTGACCGACAAGGTTGTTGCTACCCGCGCTTCGGCGGTGTCTTGCCCAGCTTGGCGAGGACGGCCTTCATGTCTTCCCACACCTCCCGCTTGGCGGGGGGATTTCGGAGCAGGTAGGCCGGGTGGAAGGTCGGCATGAGATCGATGCCCTGGTAACTCATCCATTGCCCCCGCAGTTTCGTGATGCCGACGGTTTCGATTTGCAGCAGGCCTTGGACCGCCGTGGCGCCAAGAGCCACGATGAGCTTCGGTTTGAGCTGCTCAATCTGGGCGCGGAGATAGGGCAGGCACGCGCTCATTTCGTCCGGCAGCGGCTTGCGGTTTTCCGGCGGGCGGCATTTCACGATGTTGCCGATGAACACCTCGTCGCGCGTGAGGCCCATGGCTTCGATGATTTTCGTCAGCAGCTGCCCGGCGCGGCCGACGAAGGCGAGTCCCTGCTGGTCTTCGTCGTACCCGGGGCCCTCGCCGATGAACATGATCTCCGGCGTGGCGGAGCCCTGGCCGGGTACGGTGCGTGTCCGCGTTTTATGCAGGGGGCACTTCGTGCATCCGGCGACCTGTGCGGCGATGTCCTTCAAGCTGCCGCCTGTTCCGCCGTGATCCTGTTGGCGGGCTGGTTCCTTCCGCGGAGGCGGCGCGGGCATGATGGGCGCGCTTCCCAGCCGCCGCACCGTTTCCGGGTCGGCGACGATCGAGGACGCGCCTTCTTCCTTCAACGAGTGGAGGTGCGCGGCCACGCTGTCCAGCAGGCCGAGAAACTGTTGGTTTACGGATTCCCTCTTTTGCATCGGAGTGTTCCTGTCGGACGTCATTTCGCGCGGAGCCGTTCCATGCTGTCGGTCAGGAACAGCTGGTCCATCGTTCCGCTCGGAATGGTCATGCCGTGGGGAAGAGGGAAATCGGCCGGGATGCGGCTCTCGAACAGGGGGAACCACGAGCGGTCGCGACCCATCAGCAGCGTCTTCACCCACGGCTTGTTCAGGGTCAGTTGCGTAAAGTAGATGCCGTCGATCTGCTTGGTGTAATCGTTGATTTCGTAGAACTCATCCATGCTGGACGGCAACAGCAGGGACGTGCGGTTCCCGTACCAGGCGGTGGCCCACGGCATGTCCGTGCACATGATTTCGACCGGCTCGAGCAGGCTGCTGACGTTTCTCGTGATGAGGTGATAGTAGGGCGGGTAGGGGAACCCCACGCGCGGCGGCATCATCGTCAGGATCAGCGGCAGGGCGGCGAGGACCACGAACAGCGTGGTGATGGCCAGGTTGAACAGCCGCACGCGGAGCTGGAGCCGCTCCAGCAGGATGAAGAAGAAGGCGAAGCCATAGATGATCACGAGCGGCCAGAAGACCACGAACAAGCGCGCCGTCACGTCGCCGAAAACGCCGGCCACGAACAGGAGAAGCAGGGCCGAGAGCGCCATGCACCAGCGCAGGAGATGCACGGGCGTGCGGACGAAGCGGTAGAAGAACGCCGTGATGAACAGGCAGACGAGGAGCCCGTCGCCGATCGTGCGAAGGTCCTGGCTGTAGTATCTCGAGAGATGGGTGACCAGCTTGTGCTGGAGTTCCTTGGCGACCGCGCCGGCGGTAATCTGCGGGGAGAGTGATCGTTCCAGCGCGTCCTCGGGGAACGAATCCGTTCCGATGAGCGCCGTGTAGGGCGCCATGCCGAGCAGCCCGCCGCTCACGATCTTGTTGCGCGCCAGCCACGGCGAAAGGCCGACCAGGAACACGGCGATGAAGATCAACGCGCGCGTCCAGCCGCGTTTCTTCAGCGAGAGGCCGATGTACAGCGCGATCCCGGGGACGATCACAGCCGTGGCATACCGGGTCAGGAAGGCCAGGATGCAAAACACCAGAGCGACCCCCATGGGAACCAGCCATTTGCGGGTCGGCAGATCCTCCTGCGCGCGCGCGACGGCGACCAGGGCGGCATACACGGCGGCGGTGACGAGGAACATGGCCAGCGAAATGCCGAGTCCGGAGATGCTGGTGCTCCAAACCGTATCGCTCAGGAAAAACACCGTCATGGACAGCAGGCCGACCCGCTTGTCGAACAGCCGTTTTCCGATGAGAAGGACCATGATGCCCGTGAGAAGCGTGAACAGATGGGAGAGCGGAATCACCACCCATTGCTCGGGCGGAAACACGCCGCCTGCGTTGTCGCCCGAGAACGAGACGCGCGTTGCCTTGAATCCGGCGGCCAGCACCAGGGGCCACAACGGCGCGTGCAGGGTGTCCGGATGCCCGTTGACCATCGGGCTGTGCTTGGACGATTTTTCGATCAGGCCCCACATGGTGAGGGGCCGGACGCACTGCGTGACGAATTGGTGTTTCGTGGCCAGGTTGCGGCCCAGCTGGCCGTAGTCCATGGCCTCGGCCTCCTTGAGGCCGTGGAACTGCGTGGCCGTGTAAAGGAGCATGAGGATCAGGACGCCGAGGCAGTACAACCCGGCCTTGATCAGCCGCAGGCCGATGCCGACATCGACATTGTAAACGAGGTCCTGGATCTTCGTTTCAAAAGGTTTGGCCATGATGATCCCTTCTTCGTCCGCTTCGGCATACTATGGGCTGACAGCGCCCGGCGCAACGTCGAACATCGAACTCCGAACGCCCAACGCCGAACGGGGCCCCACTTCAGCGTTCCGCGCTTTCCCTCAGCCCGTACTCATTCAGCTTCCTGTGAAGCGTCCGCCGGCTGATCCCGAGCTGAGCCGCCGCCTTCGTCCGGTTCTCGCCGTGGTTTTTCAGCGCGTTGATGATGAGCTGCTTCTCCACTTCGTCCAGGGACATGTTCGGCGCCGAAACCGCGCCGGCCCTCGGCTGCACGCCGTCGCGGAGCGCGGCGGGGATGTCGCGGACCGTCAGCTTCTCGCCGCGGGACAGCACGATCATGCGCTCGACGATGTTCCGGAGTTCGCGGACATTGCCGGGCCACGAGTAGCCCGAGAGAATGTCCATGGCATCCGGCGTGATGCTCTCGATCTTTTTTCCGTTGGCTTCCGAAAGCTCCTTGAGAAAATGCTGGGCGAGCAGCGGGATGTCGCCGGCGCGCTCGCGCAGGGGCGGAAGGTGGATGACCACCACGTACAACCGGTAAAAGAGATCCTCACGGAACTTGCCCTCCGCGACCATCTTCTTCAGGTCGCGGTTCGTGGCCGCGATCAGGCGCACGTCCACCTCGATCGTATCCTGGCCGCCGACGCGCTCGAACTTGTGCTCCTCCAGCACGCGGAGAATCTTCACCTGGATTGCCGGGTCGATCTCCCCGATTTCGTCGAGGAAGAGCGTGCCGCCGTCCGCCAGTTCGAACCGCCCGCGCCGGCGTTCCACCGCGCCGGTGAACGCGCCTTTCTCGTGGCCGAACAGCTCGCTTTCCAGCAGGTTCTGGGACAACGCCGCGCAATGGACCGGGATGAAGGGCCCCTGCGCCTGCGCGCTCAACCGGTGGATGGCGTGGGCCACCAGCTCCTTGCCCGTGCCGCTTTCGCCTTCGACCAGGATGTTCGCCCGGCTCGGACCCGCCTGCCGGATCGTGTCGAACACTTCCTGCATCGCGGGCGACTGGCCGATGATGTGTTCCAGTCCGTACTTCGTGTCCAGCTGCTCGCGCAGCCGACGGTTTTCCGATTCCATATCGCGCTCGCGGATCGCACGCTGGACCAGGAGGTCGAGGCGGTCGAGGTTCACAGGCTTCGTCAGGAAATCGTACGCGCCGCGCTTCAT
>CALMZY010000294.1 GCA_937870865.1 uncultured Lentisphaerota bacterium
AATCGCTGCCCGGATTCATGATCGCCTGTGCCGTCCTGACGGCTTCCGCGCTTCGTGCATTCTGAAACGGTGTACTACAGCGCCCGGATCATTTCCGCGGCACGCGCCTTGCGGCGAACGGCCATGTTCTTCCGGATCACGCCCTTCTTCGCCGACTTGTCCAGCAAGGAGCAGTACTCGCGGTAGGCCTTCTCGCCCGCCGCCTTGTCCTTGGCGGCCACCGCGGCAAACAGCTTCGCGCGCACCGTCTTGATGTTCGTCTTGACACTCGTGTTCTTGACGCGCGACTTTTCCGAAGTCCGCATCCGCTTCCATCCGCTCTTTAATGTGGGCATTTTATTGGTCCTCTGTAAAAAAGTGGTGCAATACTAGCGGCGATGGCGACGATGTCAACCCGCATTTCAAGGGCTATTCTGTTCGTGAGTTTCGGCGGCCGGGCGACTAATAATCCTCCTGCATGAAACTGATTTTCGGCATATTGCTTCTCCCGTTCTGCGTGGCGATCACGCGGACGCTCGTCTCGATGCTCCAGCTCATTCAGCCCTTGTCGTACAGCTCCCTCCCCCTTTCGACTTGGGGGCTCGTGATCGGCTTCACGCTCTGGGTCTTCCTGTTCTTCTGTCTCCCCCGGCCGACGCGCAGCTACGTGCTGGCGCACGAGCTGACGCACGCGCTCTGGGGCTGGGTGATGGGCGCGCGGGTCAAGCGCATGCGGATTTCCAGGAACGGCGGGAGCGTGACGCTCTCGAAAAGCAATTTCCTCATCGCCCTCGCGCCCTACTTCTTCCCCCTGTACACGGTCCTCGTCATCGCGGGCTACTACATCCTCTCCCTTTTCGTGGACCTGCGCACCTACGAACCCTTCTGGCTCGGGCTCGTCGGCCTTACCTGGGGCTTCCACCTGACCTTCACGGTGGAGACGCTGCTGCAGCACCAGCCCGACATCCGCGAAACCGGGCGGCTGTTCTCGTACGCGCTGATCTACTTTATGAACGTGTTCGGCATCGGCTTGTGGATCGTCATGGTCGCGTCGCCGACGGCGCGCCAGTTTGCCGACGCCCTGGGCGGCGACATTGCGTGGGCCTGGGAAGGGTGCCGACTGCACGCGATGAAGCTGTGGGCGCTCGCGGCCACGGCCTGGCCGCGTTCATGATCCGGACAATAAAACGGCGGCCCGCACGTTGTATGGTGTGACGGAGCGGCCGAAGGATGAGCAAGACGCTATGGAATCGCCCGAGAAGGCATGGCTGGATGAATATCGGCGGGGAAACGTCGACGCCATGGGAAAACTGGTCGAGCACTTCCGGCGGCCGATCTTCGGGTTCATTCTTAAAATGACGGAGGGCCGGGAGGATGCCGAGGAGATCTTCCAGGAAACCTGGCTGCGCGCCATCCGCAATCTCGACTCGTACCGGGATAAAAGGTTCATCAGCTGGCTGTTTCGCATCGCGCAAAACCTGATCATCGACCGCGCTCGAAAGGCCAAGCCGGTGTCTGATCCTCATCCCGCCGGGCCGGATCAACCCGGGGACCCCTGGGAGCGGATTCCCTCGCCCGGCATCAGCCCGGCCCGGCAGGTCGGCGGCCGCGACCTCGGCGGCCGGATCGCGAAGGCCGTCAGCCGCCTGCCGAGGGAACAGAAGGAGGTGTTCCTCATGCGGATGGAGGGCGACCTGCCGTTCAAGGAGATCGCAAAGATTCACGGGACTTCGATCAACACCGCGCTGGCGAGAATGCAGTATGCGCTCGCCAAGCTGAAAGAGGAGTTGAGGGAGGATTACAGGGACATCGCGGGAGGACAGCCATGAAATGCGAATCGAACCGGAAACGAGTGCTGCTCGCCCAATCCGGCGAGTTGTCCTGGCTCGGGAAGAGAACTCTTGCGCGGCATCTGCGCGCCTGCCCCACCTGCCGGCAGTTCGAGTCGGACCTGCGCGGGTTGACCCACCAGGCCCGCGCGGCCGCGTCCGAGGTCGAAATCAGCCCGGCGGTATTTGAGCGGATACGCGCCGCCGCCCGCCGCGAAAACAGCCGTAGCGAATTGATTCATATTCATCCCAGCCGCGAGCCGTTCTCCATCACATTCAGGCCGGCGATCATCTACACGGCCGCCGCGATCCTGCTCCTCACGGGCTTCTGGCTCACGCTCCGGCCGGTTCTCCGTCAACCGCAAATGGCTGAAATCACCGCCCCGTCGTCCACGGTCGAGGAATGGGACACAGCCGGCATTGACTCGCAGATCGAGAACCTCAACGACCGTCTTGATCTCGCGGCCACGAGCGAAGACACGATAGACATTGAAAACACGGACATCGATTCCATCGCCCGCGAGCTTCTGGAACTGGAAGGACAACAGATATGAAAACAATCCTGACCGCATTCGTCCTGCTGACACTGTCACTGACATCCACGCCTGCCCAGGAAGCGCTCGAACCCCCGCCGGGTCCGGCGCCCGAGTTCGGCGAACCCGAGCTCGGCCCCCCACCGGCCATCGAGCCCCCGCGGGCGGATCAACCGGGGACGCCGTTCGTGGACCGATGGCTGGAACGCATGAAGGAGAAGAATCCCGAGGAGTACGGCAAGCTCCAGACACTGCGCGAGAAAGATCCGGAACAATTCCGGCAGGCACTTCACGACAAGCTGAAGCAGGAGAAGATGCGCTTTCGTTCGCGCGACGGAAGAGGCGGCCCCCCACCCCCGCCGATGAATCCGGAAATCGTCACGATCGAGAAAGAGGCGATGGAAATGTCCAGGGCCTACCGGGAGGAATCGGACGCGGCCCGGAAGGAGCAGATTCGCAAAGACATTCGCGCGAAGCTCGAAGTCCTCTTCGAACTGCGGGGCAAAGACCGTCAGGAGCTGGTCAACCGCATCGAAGCGGATCTCGCCCGGCTGAAGAAGTCCATCGAAGAACGCCAGGCACACCGCGATCAGATCATCGAACGGCGACTGCAGGATCTGACGGACGGGGCGGGATTGAAGTGGTAAGGGTCAGAGGCCAGAGACCAGAAGTCGAGCCGAGGATGCATTCTTTCTGACACCTGATCTCTGACCTCTGACCTCTGATCTCTGATTTCTGTCCTCACTCCACTCTCTTCGCGTCGCTCCACAACTGCTCCAGCGCGTAGTATTCGCGTGTGTTGGCCGTGAAAAGATGGATCACGGCGTCGAAGTAATCCACGACCACCCACTCGCTTTCCGGCGAGCCGCCGACGCGGTAGGCGCGCGCGCCTTCCTTTTCCAGCGACTCCTCGATCCCCCCGGTGAGGGCCTTCAACTGCGGCTTGTTGTTGGCCGTGGCGATCACGTAGTAGTCCGTGACACTGGACAGACCGCGCACGTCCATGATCACCACGTCTTCGCCCTTCTTGGACAGAATGGCCTGCCTGGCTTTTCTAACTAACTCGAGTGTTTCGATCTTCGTGACTCCTTCGCTTGATACAAACCGTGCTGCACAATATACCGTTCCACGGCCGCCGGCACAAGACGGCGAATGCTCTTCCCCTCTCCGATCCGTCTTCGGATGTCCGATGACGAGACGTCCACCGGGCGCCCCTGGAACATCTTCACCCGGCCCGAACCGCGCACGCGATATCCCGGGCGCACCGCCGCAACGAACGTGCAGAGCGCCTGAAGCTCGCCAATCCGCCGCCAGGACTTCAGTTCGCTGACACTGTCTCCGCCGATGATGAAGAAAAAGCGCGCATCGGGGTCATCCCGTTTCAGCCGCGTAAGCGTGTCGATCGAGTACGAAGGGCCGCCGCGCCTGACTTCGATATCCGAAACGGCAAAACAGCTCTCTCCGCCGATCGCCGCTTTCAACATCGCCAGGCGGTGCTTTGCCGGGGCCAGGCCATCCGGCCTTTTGTGGGGCGGCCGCGCGCACGGAATGAAGAGAACCCGATCGAGGTCAAACCGCAGGCAGGCATCCTTTGCCAGCCGAATGTGCCCGCGGTGAACGGGATTGAACGTGCCGCCCAGTATTCCGATTTTTTTCAGCAATTCCGCCTCCGCCGGTCCGAATGAATATCATATGCCCGTCGCGGCTTCTACCCTTTCGTGCAACCGCCGGCCCGTATTCCGTCTTGCAACCCCGGCCTCTTTCCTCTAATTTCAGCGCCCGAAAAACCACCCAACAGGAGATTCACATGTCCGAAATAATTGAAGTTGTAGGTCGGCAAATCCTCGATTCCCGCGGCAACCCGACGATCGAAGTGGACGTTTCCCTCGCATCCGGCATCACCGGCCGCGCGGCGGTACCCTCGGGCGCCTCCACGGGCGAAAACGAAGCGATCGAATTGCGCGACGGCGACAAGAAGCGCTACGGCGGCAAAGGCGTGCTGAAGGCCGTCAAGAACGTCAACGACGTCATCTACCCCGAAGTCGTCGGCATGGATGCCCTCGACCAGGCCGGCCTGGACAAGGCCATGATCGATCTGGACGGCACGGAAACGAAGAGCAAGCTCGGCGCCAACGCGATTCTCGGCGTCTCGCTCGCGGCGGCCAACGCGGCGGCCCAGTTCTGCGGCCTGCCCCTCTTCCGCTACATCGGCGGAACCAACGCCAAGGTCCTGCCCGTCCCGATGATGAACGTGCTGAACGGCGGCGCGCACTCCGATGCGCCGGTGGATGTGCAGGAATTCATGATCTGCCCCAAGGGCGCCCCGAGTTTCTCCGAGGCGCTGCGCATGGGCGCCGAAGTCTTCCACGCGCTGAAGAGCGTGCTGAAGAAGCAGGGATTGAGCACGGCCGTGGGCGATGAGGGCGGTTTCGCGCCGGACCTCAAGAGCAACGTCGCCGCCCTCGACGCGATCATGGAAGCCATCGGCACCGCCGGCTACAAGCCCGGCAAGGACGTGTTCATCTGCCTCGATCCGGCCGCCAGCGAGTTCTACGACGCCAAGAAGAAGAAATACGTCTTCAAGAAGAGCGACAAGTCCGAGAAATCCTCCGAGCAGATGGTCGATTTCTGGGAGAAGTGGGTCAAGAGCTACCCGATCATCAGCATCGAGGACGGCATGGCCGAGGGCGATTGGGACGGCTGGAAGATCATGACCGAGCGCCTCGGCGACAAGATTCAGCTCGTCGGCGATGACCTGTTCGTGACCAACACGAAGTTCCTCAAGAAGGGCATCGAAAAGGGCGTGGCGAACTCCATCCTGATCAAGGTCAATCAGATCGGCTCGCTGACGGAAACGCTGGACGCGATCGAGATGGCGCGCAACGCGGGCTACACGTCCGTCGTCAGCCACCGCTCGGGCGAAACGGAGGACTCCTCCATCGCCGACATCGCCGTCGCGACGAACTGCGGCCAGATCAAGACCGGTTCGCTCAGCCGCACGGACCGCATCTGCAAGTACAACCAGCTGCTCCGCATCGAGGAACTGCTGGGCGACGTCGCCCGCTACGGAATCTAGGCGCCGTTAACGTCCGGTCCCTTCCGGAGGTATTGTATCCCCCGCGGGCGCGAAAGCGTCCGCGGGGGCTTCGCAAGTACTTTTAATGGACGCGCTTATGCCGTTGCACTAGACTGTTTTCCGCGCCATGAATTTCTGGGTGATGATATATCGGATCGGCTGGATCGCCCTGGCCATCCTCGTCGTGATCGCCGTCATCGCGATGTTCATCCCGCAGATCAGTCAGTACAACGAACTCCATCGCCGGGAGGCGGCGATCCAGGAGGAAATCCGCCTCGAAGAGGAAATCATCAAGCACCTCAAGAGCCAGCAGGACAAGCTGAGAACCGATCCCCGGTTCGTGGAGAAAATCGCCCGGGAAGAACTCGGCTATGCCAAGCCCGGCGAGACGGTCTTCCGCTTCACGGACGACGAGGCGCCGGCCTCCAACCGCCCCCCGCGATGAAGATCGATTCCCAGAAGTCGTTCGGCCTGCGCGAATGCCCCTCCTGCGCCACCGAAGTGCCCGCCAACAACAACCGCTGCCCCATCTGCGGCTACGTGTTTATCCAGCCCACATCGACCCAGCGGAACATGAAACTCATCGGCGCGATCGTGATGCTGGTCCTGTTCCTGATCATGGT
>CALMZY010000295.1 GCA_937870865.1 uncultured Lentisphaerota bacterium
TCCACTGGGTCTACTACTTCCCCTTCTCGTTCGGCGTCACCTTCCTCGTCGGCCTGGCCGTGGGCCTCTTCATTAAAGGAATGCCCGCCGACCCGGCGCTGACCCTCTGGGCCCGGCCGAAACTGCGGGAAATTCAGTAATCCCGTTGAACAAACCCGCAGAAAAAGTTTCCAATCCTTGGAAATTTTTGTGAGTAATTTTCCAAACATTGGAAGTTTCGGAGGATTCGACCATGAGAAGCGACAAGATCAAGCAGGGCTTTGAACGCGCGCCGCACCGCGCGCTCCTTCGCGCCACCGGGCTCAGCGCCGAGGCGATCAGCAAGCCGCTCATCGCCATCTGCAATTCCTACACGGATATCATCCCCGGCCACGTCCACCTCCGCAAGGTCGCCGACATCGTCAAGAAGGCCGTCATCAAGGCCGGCGGCACGCCGATCGAGTTCGACACCATCGGCATCTGCGACGGCATCGCCATGGGCCACTCCGGCATGAAGTTCTCCCTTCCCAGCCGCGAGCTGATCGCGGACTGCGTCGAGACGATGCTCACCGCCCACCAGTTCGACGGCATGGTCTGCATCCCGAACTGCGACAAGATCATCCCCGGCATGATCATGGGCGCCCTGCGCTGCAACATCCCGACAATCTTCGTCAGCGGCGGCCCCATGCGCGCGGGCCGAATGCCCGACGGCCGCGCCGTGGACCTGATCAGCGTGTTCGAAGGCGTCGGAGCGCTGAAGGCCGGCAAGATCAACGAGCAGCAGCTCGAGGAAATCTCCTGCCACGCGTGCCCCGGCGCGGGCTCGTGCTCCGGCATGTTCACCGCGAATTCGATGAACTGCCTGACGGAGGCCATCGGGCTCGGCCTGCCCGGCAACGGCACGGTCCTCGCCGACAACCCCGAGCGCAAGAAGCTCTGGCGCAAGGCCGGCAAGCGCATCGTGGAGCTGGTGAAGGAGGACCTGAAGCCCCGCGACATTGTCACGCGCGAGTCGATCGACAACGCGTTCGTCCTCGACATGGCCATGGGCGGCAGCACGAACACCGTGCTCCACACGCTGGCCATCGCGCACGACGCGGGCGTGCCGTACGATCTCGACCGCATCAACGAGCTGTCGAAGAAAACGCCTAACATCTGCAAGGTGTCGCCGTCCTCGGCGTACCACATGGAGGACGTGGACAACGCCGGCGGCATCAGCGCGATCCTCAAGGAGATCAGCAAGGTGCCCGGCCTGCTGAACCTGAACTGCAGGACCGTGACCGGCAAGACCCTGGGCAAGAACATCGCGAAGGCGCAGATCAAGGACCTGGACTGCATCCATCCGCTCGACAAGCCGTACAACGCGGAAGGCGGCCTGTTTATCCTCCGCGGCAATCTCGCGCAAGACGGCGCGGTGATCAAGACCGCGGGCGTCGATCCGAAGATGTTCAAGCACGAGGGCCCGGCGATCATCTTCGAGTCGCAGGAAGACGCCTGCGAAGGAATTCTCGCGGGCAAAGTCCAACCGGGTCACGTGGTGGTCATCCGGTACGAGGGTCCGAAGGGCGGGCCCGGCATGCAGGAAATGCTCTCGCCGACGAGCTACATCATGGGCCGCGGCCTCGGCGACAAGGTCGCGCTGATCACCGACGGGCGGTTCAGCGGCGGCACGCGCGGCGCGTGTATCGGTCACGTCTCGCCCGAGGCGGCGGAAGGCGGCTTGATCGGCCTGCTGAAGGACGGCGACATCATCTCCATCGACATCCTGGGGCGGAAGCTCGAGGCCAAAGTCCCGGACGAGGAGTTCGCGCGGCGGCGGCAGTCTTGGCGGCCACCCGAGCCGCGGTTCAAGACCGGCTGGCTCGCGCGCTACACGAAGATGGCAACGAGCGCGAGCACGGGCGCGGTGTTGAAGGACTGACCGGCGCCTGCGGCGCCGGAACGCTCAACGTCGAACGCCAAACATCCAACGCCCAAGTTGCGCGAGGAAAGAGCTTTGCTCCCGGCTCGCTCACTTCGAAGTTCGGCGTTGGGCGTTCAGCGTTCGGCGTTCTCCTAGATCCCAAGCAGGCTCGCCGCGTTGTCGTAAAAGACAGCCGCAAGCTCCTCTTCGGTCAGGCCGCTGTCCTCATGGAGTTGAATTTCCTCGCCCTGGTCCGCCCACGGGGAGTCGGTGCCGAACAGGACCTTTTCGATGCTGTGCCGGCGCGCCATCTCCACAAACCGCGCCGCCGGGAACCACGCGAGCGTGAACGAGGTGTCCAGCCAGAGATTCCGTCCGACCAGGACCCGATCCACCTCGTCCCACATCTTGAAGCCGCCGAAATGCGCCGCGACCACTTTCAGGTCCGGAACGCGGTCAAGGACCTTCGCCAGGCGATCGGGCGTGCAATGAACGGGCGGCGGCAGGCCGATATCCACTCCGGCGTGAAAGAAAGCGATCAGTCCTGCGTCGGCCATCTGCCGGTACAGCGGGAACATGCGCTCCTCGTCGACGAAGAATTCCTGGTAGTCCGGGTGGAACTTCACGCCCTTGATTCCCGCGTTCTCGAGCCTCTGGATTTCCGTCGGATTTTCGACGTAGTCGGGGTGCAGGGTGCCGAAGTTGATCAGGGACGGCCGCGTGTTCAGCTCGATGGCGAACCCGTTCACGGCAGGCGTCTGCGACGGCTTCGTGGAAACCGGCTGGGTCACGCTGATCGTGATTCCGTTCTGCATCATGGACCGCTCCAGCCCCGCGGCGGTGCCGTCAATATGGGCGGTCTCACCCGACCGGCCCGTCAACTGCTTGAGGGCGCGCTCGGCGATGTGATCCGGAAACACATGCGTATGGATGTCGATGATCCGCCGCATGAGAGCGACTATACCCGGGACGCGGATCATCAAAAGCATTTTCTGGTGTTGTCTTGAGCGGATATGATACAAAGGAATTTTCTGGGGACACGGGTGACGTGAGCGAACAGCAACAGTCGAAGGACAATTCCGCGGAACTGATGTACGTGAAGTGCGCGTATTGCGGAAAGTGGATGGACGTCAAGCCCGGCAACATGACCTGGGTCAGCCACAGCCTTTGCGAACAATGCCTCGCCAAGGAAATGGAGAAACTCGGGACATTGAAAAAACCCGAGGAACCCGCCTCGTAAACCCCGACCAACGGACGGAGAGCTTCGTTACGGCTGCTTCGGGGCGGCATACATGCCCACGTAGTCCGGGAGCCACGCCAGATACGCGCTGTACTTGCCGGGCAGGTTCGTGACGAACGACTCCACCGCCGTGACCTGCCGGCTGTTCGGACCCAGGTCGATCACCCACCCGTCCTTGATCTTCAACTGGGGCGTTGTCGAATCTGCGTCGTAGGCCAGTTCGAACACCATGGTGCGGGACGCTTCGCCGAACTGGTAGAAATTCTGCTTGAGCCCCGTTTCCGAGACCTGCAGGAACCGGTCAAACCGATCCTGTCCGAGGGTCGCATCCAGGGCCGCGTACAGGTCCTCCTGGAGAACCTTGCCGTCCTCGGGAAACGGCGGGATGTGGAGGATGACCTTGTCCGGCCGCGGATTGGTCACGGTAATAATCGCGGCCTCGATTTCCTCAAGGGTCTGGTGCGCATAGGCGAACGCGTCGTTTACCTTCCGCTCCTCGTCCGGGGTGACCTTCAGAAAATCGAGCGCATCCGGATGGAGGGTAAAATCCTCGGTCATGGGCGGAATCTGCAGCTTGGCCATGTGGATTTCCGAAAGCGGATACTTGCCCCTGAAGTTCTCGAGAATCCAGTTGAGCACGGAGACCAGTCGGCCTTGAAGCTCGTTATTCTGCGTGCGAAGCCGCACGTTTTCCTCGTTCAACTGCGAAGCCCTGGCGGCAAGGTCAACTGCGGAATCGCCGGTTCCTGACAGCGTCTTCCCATCCCGGCTCCCCTCCCCGCGGAACGATTCAACAGCGAACAGGGAAGAGGCCTTCCCCGGTTCCGCCCGCGCGGATGAAGGCGCATTCGACCGGCTGGAAGACGAGCCGAACAGGTCGCCCAGGAGGAGGGCAAAGAGAATTCCCACGCCGGCCATCGCCGAGGTCACATAGAATGTCGTTGTTTTCACGGCAATTCGGGTTTGCTGCGAACAGCCATAGGATAGCGCCTTTTCGGGCAAATCCAAGCCCGGACACAAGGCTTTCGTGAACGTTTTTCCTCCAATGATGTCTTTTACACAGGCGCGCAAGATGCTTACATCTTGCCCCTCATTAACGACTTCGACCTTTTGGCATACATTGAACTCGATGAGATCATTTAGCAGACGCTTCCTGCCGGCCCTGGCGGTTCTCGGCCTGGCCGCAGTGGCCGGGCCTTTGTGGGCGCTTTCCGAGCCGGCCCCGAAGACATCCGACGCTGCGAAGATCCTGGTGGGAACGCTGCCGCGCACCCATATCAACCACCAGCCGTGCGACGACCAGATCGCGACGAACGCGCTCCGTGCGTTCCTGGATTCGCTGGACTACGATCACTCGCTCTTCCTCGCGTCGGACATTGAAGTCTTCCAGGCGCAGGCCACCAACCTGGATGACCGGCTCCGCTCGGGTAACGTGGACTTCGCGTACAAGGTGTACAGCGTGCTCCTTGAGCGGCTCAGCAACCGCGTGGAATACGTGGACCTTCTCCTGACCAACGGCTTCGACATGACCGCGAAGGAAACGTACCAGTGGAAGCGCAAAGACGCCCCGTGGCCGGCGAATGAAGACGAATGGAATGAGCTCTGGCGCAAGAAGATCAAAAACCAGTATGCCACCAAGCTGGTCGCCGACACGCTGGCCGAGGAGGACAAGGCGGCCAACACGAATGCCGCGGCGGAGACCGCGAACGAAGAGGAGGAGAGCGTCGGAGACGCCAGGTTGTCGCCGGAAGCCGCGGTGCGGAAGGGATTCAAACAGTACCTGACCGTCCTGAACGACTACGAGCCCGCCTGGGTGCTGGAACGGTATCTGACCGCATTCACTCATTCCTACGACCCGCACTCGGACTACCTGTCGCCCAACAACGCCGAGGATTTCGACATCAGCATGAAGCTTTCGCTCGTCGGCATCGGCGCGATGCTGAGTTCCGAGGACGGGGCGGCGAAGATCGAACGCCTGATCCCTGGCGGCCCGGCGGAACGCGACGGCCGCCTGAAGCCCGGCGACAAGATTATCGCCGTCGCGCAGGGTGACGACGCGCCTGTCAGCATCCTTCACTGGCCGCTCAGCAAGGCGGTCCGCATCATCCGCGGCGAGAAAAGCACGAAGGTTGTGCTCACGGTCATTCCATCCTCCGATCCCACGGGTGCGATCACCAAGAAGATCGACCTGGTGCGCGACGAGGTCAAGCTGGAGGAGCAGGCGGCAAAAGGGGAAGTGCAGGAACTCCAGGGCAGTGACGGAATCATGAGAAAGTTCGGCGTGATCCGGTTGCCTGAGTTTTACGCCGACATCAGCGGCCGGCGGCTGAATAGGAACAGTCTGAGAAGTTCGTCACGGGATGTGGAAAAACTCCTCGCCAACCTGCAGACCAACAACATCAGCGGCATCGTGCTGGATCTCCGCAACAACGGGGGCGGATTGCTGGCCGAGGCCGTCGAGATGACCGGCCTGTTTATCAAGAGCGGTCCGGTCGTGCAGGTGAGCGACGGGCTCGATACGGAAGTCCTGAGCGACGACGATCCGGACATGGTGTACGACGGGCCGCTCGTTGTCCTGGTCAACCGCGAGACCGCGTCGGCCTCCGAAATCCTGGCCGGCGCCCTCCAGGACTACGGCCGCGCGATCGTCGTGGGCGACACGAAGACGCACGGCAAGGGCACGGTCCAGAGCATGGCCAGCCTGAAAAACGGCGACCCATCCCTGGGAACTCTGAAGGTGACGACGGCCAGCTTCTACCGGATCGCCGGCGGCTCCACGCAGGTGAAAGGCGTGATTCCGGATATCGTCACCCCCTCCATCCTGGACTCCATGGAAGTCGGCGAGGAGTACCTGCCGAATGCGCTGACGTGGTCGACCGTCTTCCCCGCACTGTACCGGCGCATGGCCAATCTCGACTCCATCCTGCCGGTGTTGAAACAGCAGTCCCAGGAGCGCCAGGGAACCGACCCGCAATTCACGGCGTACCGGAGCCTCGTGGAACAGCTGGGCGAACGCCAGAAGGCCCGCGAGATTTCCCTGAACTTCAGCGAACGCCTGCAGCTTGCGCGGAGCGAGAAAGAACTTCAGAAGCTTCTCCAGAAAACCGACGCGAAGGGCGAAAAAAAGGAAGCGAAGAATCAGGACATCATTCTCAACGAGGCCCTGAACATCCTCTCCGACTTCACCATCCTCCAGCAGAAGCCGACCGACGTGCTGACGGCCGAGAAGTAAGCCTTTACCGCTTCGTGACCCAGAAATCGTCCCCCGGCCCCTCGACGTCGTAGAGCACGACGTGCACGGTCCCGACGACGACCTTGGCATCCATCTTGGCGACCAGCTTGCGCGCATCGCGCGAGACCCACGCGAGCTGCGGCGCTTTGCGGGCAAACAAGCTGGCGTTCACGGCTTCCGGCCGCACGACCAGGCAGGGGATGCTGCCGTATTTTGCGAGGTCGACATCGACAACCGACTCGGCGTGGAGACGCATCTGGTGCAGGGTCTGGTACGCGGCAACCGTCACCAGGGCCTCTTCGCCCGGCTTCAGCTTCTTCGTCCTCATGAAGTAGAGGAACGAAACGATCTCCCGCGTGTCCGCCTCGATGACGTAGTTGGACGTCCGGCCGTCCAGCGTGGACTGCCAGTAGGCCACGCGGTTCGCATGATCGAACGTGGTCGTTTCCTCGGCGTTCCGGTCCTTGTCGTGCACCAACTCCACCGAACGTACAGGCAGCAACGTGCCGGGCTCGACCACGCTGATCACGTCGTCGTCAATCTTATGAATGCGGTCCATCCATTTGTTGGTGTGCGTGCGGAGCCGGATGCGAATCAACCTGCGGCCGCCTTCTTCAACCCAGTCGGTTGTGATGATGGTTTCGCCGACCGGGATGACGCCCCAATAGATGCGGTAGGTCAGGTTCTCGCCGACGGGAAACGGGTTGGCGGCCTCTGGAGTCTCGGAGGCAAACGAACTGTCGACAGCGCGAAGCAGCAGGAACAGCAACACCAGCAGCCGTCGGACATTCATACGCGAAGAGTAACGAATTCCGGGTATTCCGCAACCACCTTAACGGACGTGACAGCTGCCGAGGCCGCGCTTCTTCAGATACTGCTGATGATAGTCCTCGGCCGGCCAGAACCTCGGGGCCGGCAGGATCTGCGTGACAATCGGGCGGCGGTACCTCCCGGACGCCGCCAGTTTCTCTTTCGACGCTTTGGCCGCGGCTTCCTGCTCAACCGTGTGGAAGAAGATCACGGACCGGTACTGCGACCCGAAGTCCGGCCCCTGCCGGTCAACCTGCGTCGGATCGATCAGGTCCCAGAAAATCACCAGCAGCCTCTCGTACGTCACCTTCGCCGGGTCATACGTCACCTCTACCGCCTCGGCATGGCCGGTGCTGTCCGAACAGACATCCTTGTACGTCGGGCTTTCCGTCGTCCCTCCGCAGTAGCCGACCCGGGTCGACACCACGCCTGGCACCTGAAGGAACGCGTCCTCGACTCCCCAGAAACACCCGCCCGCAAATGTCGCCTTCTGCATGGCATCACCTCCCCCGCCCTCGGCAACACATGTCGCCAGAAGCAGGATCAATGCTGAACTGATAATCTTCACATCCCTACTATCCGCCAGGATGGGAAGGAATCAAACGAGGGGTTTCTAGTTGCCGCTCGACAGCACGACCGCTCCACCGGGCTGGAGTTCGACCACAAGGTTGGTGGGTCCGGAAATCGCCGGCTGGTTTGTTTCAAGGACGTTGGCCCACGATCCCGTCGAGGCGAGCGCAACAGGAACGGCCTGCGTCTCGCGGCCGAAGTTCACGGCGACCACCACGCCAGCGCCGGGAGCGCCCGTGGAGTAAGCGGTTTCGCAATCTTCGATCAAGGTATCGAAGCCCGCGACCACGCAAATCCCGTTGCGCTTCGCGCGCAGGAACTTGGAATCCGCGATACGCAGGCGCTCGTTCGGCTTCGCGCCGAGGCCGACGTACAGGCAATCCTTGCCATCCGTCGCACCGTCAACGATTAAACCGGACAGGGTGCAGTCCGTTGTGCCGTTGGCGTAGATGGTGTGACCCTTCGCC
>CALMZY010000296.1 GCA_937870865.1 uncultured Lentisphaerota bacterium
GGAACATGAAACTCATCGGCGCGATCGTGATGCTGGTCCTGTTCCTGATCATGGTCTTCGGGCTGATGTGAGGAGTCTTCCCCGGCAGACGCGATTTCGAAATCGCGTCTGCTTGCGGGCAGCGAGTTTTTCCAACCCTTGGAAAAATCGCCTCCGAATTTTCCAAGGCTCGGAAGAATCACCGCACGCCGAGCTTCGACAGCTTGACGGGGTAGCCCGGATGAACCGTGCCGCCGCCCATGCAGGCGGACTCGTAGAGCGACGTCAGAATCTCGATGTTCTTCTTGCCTTCAGGCGCTTCGACCAGGCCGGGCTTGTTCTGCGTGATGGCCTCGATGACGTTGGCCAGGTACGGCAGATGGCCGTGTCCGTACACATTCGGGACTTCCTGGGAGTGGGCCTCGACCATCTCCGCGTCTTCCGGCGTCTGGTCGATGAACTGCCAGTGCAGAATCTTATTCACGGCGTGACCGCCGATCATGACGCTGCCTTTTTCGCCGAGAAGGCTCAGGGAACCTTCCATATCCTTCGGGCGGGTCGCCACCGTCGCCTCGAACGCGCCGAGCGCGCCCGACTTGAACTTCAGGATCGCGACGGCCGAATCCTCCACGTCGATGTCCATCAGGCGCGTCGCCGTCTGGCACTGCATGGTGTCGATCGGGCCCATGAACCACTGCAGAAGGTCGAGGTGATGGCTCGCCTGCTGGGACATGACGCCCCCGTCGAGCGCCCACGTGCCGTGCCAGTCGTCCTGCTCGTAGTACTTCTGGTCGCGCGACCAGCGTACGCGCACCGTGCCCATGACCATCTTGCCGAAACGGCCCGCTTCCAGCGCCTTGCGCGCGGCCTGGACGGCGCGGTTGAACCGGTTCTGCTTCACGACAAACAGCCGGCACTTGTTCTTCCTGCAGGCCTCGATCATGGCCTCGCAATCGGCCACCTTCAGGGCCATCGGCTTCTCGACGACGATATGCTTGCCGTACTTCGAAATCGCGATGACGTGTTCGGCGTGGTACCCGGTCGGCGTGGCGATATCCACAACGTCCAACTCCGGATGCTTCGTCATCATCTCGTTGAAATCGGTGTAGAACGGGACCTTGTAATGCTCGCCCTTGGACTTCGCTTTCTCCGCGGCGACATCGCACACGGCCACGAGCTCCGCGGAAAGACGCCCGGACGACAAGGCGGCCAAGTGATTGCCGGAGACCCGGCCACAGCCGACGACTGCGAACTTCAATTTGCGCTGTTCAGTGCTCACTTCGTTCCTCGCGTTCTATTCGGTTTCCACATCGGCCAGCCGCCGGCGCATCCGCGCGAAATATCTCGAGTGGTTGGCCGCGTACCACAGGCCGATCCACACCGCGACCAGCAAAACCACGGAGGCGACGACGTACCCGATGTGCTCCCCGCCGCCGGCCTTCACCGCTCCGCTCGCCACGAGCGTGAACGGAATCGCCTCGGGCAGTATTCCTATAGCCGTGCCGATCAAAAAGTCAACATGGCCGATCGGGGCTATGCCCAACAGCAGGTTCGTAAGCAGGCCGCTGATCGGCAGCTGGCGGACGATGATCACCGCCGGAATCGCGGGCAGGTCGAACACCCTCTGCAGGCGGCCCAGCTTGGTCCAATGATGAAGCACGTATTCCTTCCCGCCCCATCGAACGAAGAGGAATATCGTGTAGTAGCCGGCCAGCGTCGCCAGTTGCGTCCAGAGCAGGCCGTACACGAAGCCGAACACGACACCGCCGATCGGACAGAAGATCAGCCGCGGAACGCCGAAGGCGACGAGCACGTACACGCACGCCATGTAGATCAGCGGCGCCGCAAAGCCGAAGGACTGGAGCTGTTCCTTGATCGCGCGGACTTCGTGCAGGTAGTTCTTCAGCGGGCTCAGCATCACCACGAGAACGCCGAGCATCAGCACCGCGAAGACGATCAGCGGCTTGACCGGGACCTTGTGGGGACCGGGCGCCGGCAGCGCGTCCGCCGTGGTGGCGCCCGCGGGGATCTGGTCCATGTCGTTCATCATGGCCGCGCCCGGTCTCCGCGCACGCTGCGCGCGCGGAACCAGCGCATGGCGAAGCAATCCACGATGCCGCGCCACATGCGGTTGCCGACGCCGTACTTCGAGGTCCCGCGCGTGCGCGGCCGGTGGTTCACCAGGATCTCGACGGCCTTGTAGCCCTGCAGACGAAGAAGCGTCGGAAGAAAACGATGCATGCCGTTGAAGACGGGAACTTCATGCAGTGCGCTGCGACGCAGCGCGCGGTAGGTGCAGCCCGCGTCGGCAATCCGGTCGCCGGTCATCCAGTTGCGGAATCCGTTCGCGACCCGCGACGACAGCCGCCGGACCCAGTCGTCCTCGCGCTTGCGGCGCACGCCGCAGACCGCGTCGACATCGTCCTTCAGCGCGTCGAGCAGCGCGGGGATATCGGCCGGATCGTTCTGCTGGTCCGCATCGATCGTGATGACAATCTCGCCGCGCGCGTTCTCGAATCCCGTGGCGCCGGCGGCGCTCTCGCCGGAATTCACGCGGTGGTTGACGACGCGCAGGTAGGGCCGCGTCTTCTGCAGCTCCTGGATCACCGCGAGGCTGTTGTCCGTGCTGCAGTCGTTGACGCAGATCACCTCGAAGCTCCGGCCCGTTGTTTTGAGAACCCCCTCCAGCTCGTTCACGAGAGGACCGAGATTGTCCTCCTCGTTGAAGACGGGCATCACCACGGACAAATCGACGTTGGACGCTGAATCGGTCATGGGTTCCTCAGGGGTAGAACGCCCGCACGGCCTTGCACACGGCGTCAGCTTCCTCGCGCGTCATCGCCGGGAACATGGGGAGGGAAAGCATGTGCTCGCAGGCATGCTCCGCCACGGGGAACGAGCCCTTGCCCTGCTTCAGGTGCGCGTACGCAGGCAGGACGTTCAGCGAGTACGGATAGTGCACGCCGGTCTCAATGTCGTTCTGCTTCAGGTGCTTCTGCAAGGCCTCGCGGTCCGGAACGACGATGCAGTACACGTGGTAAATCGGCTCGGTCTCCGGCACGGTCTGGGGCGTGACGACCTGCCGGATCCCCTTCAGCCCCTCCGCGTACCAGGCGGCGACCTGGCGCCGCTTCGCGTTCCACTCGTCCACGTGCGGCAGACAGATCCTGAGAAGCGCCGCCTGGATGGCGTCCAGGCGGCTGTTGATTCCTTCGAATTCGTGCAGGTACTTCGCCGTCCGGCCATGGTTCGAAAACATCCGGATCTTTTTGAGGACCGCGGGATCCTTCGCGATCACCGCGCCGCCGTCGCCGAAGCCGCCGAGGTTCTTGGACGGGAAGAAGCTGAACACGGCGGCGGCGCCGTAATTGCCGACGCGCTGCCCCTTGTACCGCGCGCCCTGCGCCTGCGCGCAGTCCTCGATCACGATCAGCTTGTGCTTCCGGGCAATCTCCAGGATCGCGTCGAGGTCGGCCGGCTGGCCGTACAGATGCACCGGGATGATGGCCTTCGTGCGCGGCGTCACCTTCTTCGCGACTTCCGCCGGATCGAGATTGAAGAAGCCCTTCTTGAGATCGCAGAAAACTACCTTCGCGCCGGTCAGGCTGATGGATTCCGCCGTGGCAATGGCCGTGTGGACCGTCGTGATGACCTCATCGCCCGGGCCGATGCCGAAACACTTCAGGGTGGCAAACAGACCGCTTGTGGCGCAGGCCACGCCGCAGACCTCCGGCACGCCCTGCCACGCCGCCATCTCCTGCTCGAACGCCTTGACGTCTTCGCCGCCGATGTAGTGGCAGCCGTCGATGACCCGGCAGGCGGCCTCGTGCAGCGCTGCCTTGATGGGCTCATGCTGTCTGCCCAGATCGAGAAACGGTACTTTCATGCGAACCTTTCGTCGGAATCCTGTTGCGGCCAGGGCCAGAGGAATGTGCCATCCATTCGGCCGCGGAAAAACCGGGTTAATTTGAGTTGTTCGCAGGTAAAGTTCAATGATATTTTTCGCCTCTCTGGTTATAGCCGAACCGCTGCAACTGCCCACGGCAAGCCGGGTTAGAAAACACCATATCATGAAGCCCAGAACATTCTTAACGCTCGGACTCCACCTGCTGATCCTGCTCGTTGTCGGGCTGTTCGCCGTCCGGCTGGCTGCCCCGTCCGATTTGATGGACAAGGACCAGGAGCGCCCGGCTTCGTACGTGCTCGACATCCTCCGGGCCGGCCACGGGATATGCCAGACGGCCTGGATGGGCTCCATCGCCTCCAAGCCGCCGCTCTTCACGTGGCTTTCCGCCCTTTTCGCGCAGCCCTTCGACCGGTTCAACCGCTTCGCCCTGTACCTGCCCTCCGTCCTGTCCGTCCTGATCTTGACCCTCGTCATTCGCGCGGTCGGCGAACGGCGGTTCGGTCCCGTGGCCGGATTCCTTGCGGCGCTGGCCTTTGTCCTTTCGCCCATCACGGCGCGGCTCAGCGTGCTGGCGCGCACGGACAGCCTGTTCACGCTGACCATCGCCCTGACGGCGTTCGCCGCGTTCCGCTCCTGGGAGAAGGGTGGACACTGGATCTGGTTCTGGCTTGCCGCCGCCGCGGCGACGTTGACCAAGGGACCGCTCGGCGTGCTGATCGGTGCGATGGGGTTGCTGGCGGTTCTCTGGGAGAAACGCCGCGGAACGCCCCTGCCCTTGCGGGGCTCGCACCTGGCCGGCCTGCTCGCCTTCCTCCTGATCACATTCGGCTGGTTCGGCCTGGCCGTCCTGGACATGGGAAAGCCGGTCGTGGACAAGATGATTCTCTCCGAACTCGTCTATCACGGCATCCGCACCAACCACGACCGGTCTTTTGAATTCAACTACTTCAATTCGTCGATCTACTTCCTGCATCGCTTTCTGCCGTGGAGCGTCATCGCGTGCATCGGCCTGTGGCGCGCGTTCAGGCGCCCCGCCGCCGACCCGGCCGAACGCCGGCTCGAGCGGTTCCTGACCTGCTGGATCCTGGGTTCGCTGATCGTGTTCTCGCTCGCTCCGCATCAGCGCGGCGACCTCCTCTACCCGATCATCGCGCCGGCGGCGCTGCTCGCGGGCCGCGAAATCGCGCGCTGGCTGTCGCGCGTTTCGAAGGAACGGATTCTCGCGGTTGCGATCGCGTTCTCCGCGGTCGTGTTCGGAGTGTTCATGCACTACTACTGGATCTCCCGGCCCAGGGAACCCCTCTCAAATCAGAGCGAAGGAATGCGCCAACTGGCCGCTGACATCACGACGAAACTGGGCGAGAACCCGCCGTTGATTCACGTGGACGACCCCTTCGCCCTGCAGTTCTTCCTGAACACGATGAAGATCATGGTCGCCCCGGAGGATGCAGCCAGGCAACTGGCGGCGACCAACCCTGTTTATGCGGCGGTGTGCAACGTGACGAACTTCACCGCGCACTTGGACGCGCCGGTCTACACCATCGCCCGCTGGCCGCAAACTGGAGAGGCCTTCGTGACCGTTCTCGGAAATCGCCGGCCGTAGCGTCGTGCCTCACGGCCCGGGGCGATTTCAGACTGATGACTCCGCAATCTCCTGCAGAAAGAAGTCGAGAGTCTCGGCCACAGAGTCCTCAAGCCTGACCGTCGGGTTCCAGCCGAGAAGTTTCTGCGCCTTCCTGATGCTTGGCCGACGATGCGTGACGTCCTGGTATCCGCCGCTGCCGTAGTACTCGCCGCTCTCGATTTCGTGGAAGCCGGCAAACGGCGGAAAGCGTTTTCTCATCGGATGCGCATCGAACTGCTTGACAAGCATCTCGCCGAGTTCGCGGATGCTGGCCTCGCCGTCGGGATTCCCGATGTTGAAGATCTGGCCGTCCGCCTTGTTGTCCTTGTTGGCGATGATGCGGAACAGGCATTCGACGCCGTCTTTGACATCCGTAAAACAGCGTTTCTGCTGACCGCCGTCCACCAGAAGAATCGGGGTGCCGTCCACGAGGTTTACGATCAGCTGGGTGATCGCACGCGAACTGCCGATGCGCGCGGAATCCAAACTGTCCAGCCGCGGCCCGATCCAGTTGAACGGGCGGAACAAAGTGAATCTCAGGCCTTCCTGCTGTCCGTGAGCCCAGATCACGCGGTCGAGCAACTGCTTCGACGTGGAATAGATCCACCTCTGCATGCGGATGGGCCCGACGATCAGGTTGGAATTGTCTTCGTCGAATTCCTTGTCGGTACACATGCCGTATACTTCGGAAGTCGACGGGAAGATGATGCGCTTCTTGTATTGCGCGCAGTAGCGGACGACGCGGAGGTTCTCCTCGAAGTCGAGCTTGAAGACCCTGAGCGGATTGCGGACGTATTCCTTCGGCGTGGCGATCGCCACCAGAGGGAGGATCACGTCGCACTTGCGGACGTGATACTCGATCCATTCGCGGTGGATCGAAATATCGCCTTCGTCGAAATTGAAGCCCGGCTTCTTCAGCAGACGCTGAATCTTGTCGTTCTGCAGATCCATGCCGTGCACTTCATAGCCGCCGGCGGACAGCAGGCGCTCGCTCAGCGCATTCCCGATGAATCCGTTGACGCCAAGAATCAAAACACGGGTCGGCTGGCGAACGCTTAGAGACGCACGGCTGGCCGCGCCTAAATTCATCTTCTCGACCAGACCCAGATCCTTCGCGACCTGTTCGCCGGACATGGCCACCCCACCCTCGGGCTGCGCGAGGTCGACTTGCAGGGCGCCGTCGCCGCATGCGACAACCAATGGCTTGATCGATACCACCGTTCCCGCCTTCTGGCCTTTCTTCCCATCCATCACGCTGGCTGACCAAATCAAGAGCTTCCGGTCTCCCACCTGCGTGAACGCGCCGGGGTACGGGCGGCTCACCGCGCGGACCAGGTTCCGAACCTCCTTTGCGCTCTTCGTCCAGTCAATCAGGCCGTCGGCCGGCTTGCGCCCGCCGAAGTACGTCGCCTTGGCGTTGTCCTGCTTGATGCGCTTGGCCTTACCCTTGACGAGCGCCGGCACCGCTTCATCCAGAACGACATTCGCGGCGGTGACCATCTTCTTGAACAATGTGTGGGCCGTATCATCGTCGGTTATCGCAACCTTTTGCTGGGCGACGATGTCGCCGTCATCCGGCCGCGGCGTCATGTAATGAAGCGTCACGCCGGTTTCCTTTTCGCCGTTCACGAGCACCCAGTTCACCGGACAGCGGCCGCGGTACTTCGGCAGGTACGAGCCATGAAGGTTCAGACAGCCCTTCGGCGGAATCTCCAGCACCGGCGGCTTGACCATGTTCCGGTAGTAGAAAGAGAAAAGAATGTCCGGCGCGAGGGCCTTGATCTTGGCAACCCAGATCGGGTGATTGATGTCTTCGGGCGCGTACACGGGAATTCCGTGCATCGCCGCGAGTTCCGCCACGGAGCCGAACCAGACGTTTTCCCGCGGATCGTCCTTGTGTGTGAAGACAGCGGCGATTTCAA
>CALMZY010000297.1 GCA_937870865.1 uncultured Lentisphaerota bacterium
CTGCCGGACGAGGATCAGGGCATTCTCCTCGCGCAGATCATCATGCCGCAGGGCGCCACGCTGGAACAGACCACCCGGGTCGCGGCGCAGATCGAAAGGCACTTCCTGGATAACGAGAAGGAAGCGGTGGAGTCCTGCATGACGATTGCGGGCAACGGGTTCTCCGGCCGGTCGCAGAACAACGGCATGGTATTCGTCAAGTTGAAGGACTGGGATCTGCGGAAGCGGAAGGATCTGCGGGACAAGGCCGTCGCGGGGAGAGCCATGGCGGCGTTCTCAGCCCTGCGCGGCGCCATGGTGTTCGCGTTTCCCCCGCCGGCAGTCCCGGAGCTGGGTATGGCCAAGGGCTTCGACTTCCAGTTGCTGGACCGGGGCGGGCTCGGACATCAGGCTCTCGTGCAGTCGCAGTACCAGCTCCTCGGCGCCGTGTCGAAGGACAAGCGCGTGAGTTCCGTGCGCCCCAACAATCTGCCCGATGTGTCCGAGTACCGGATCGACGTGGACTGGGACAAGGCCGGGAGCCTGGGTATTCCCATCGCCTCAATCCACAGGACCATCTCGGCCGCCTTCGGGAGCGCGTACGTCAACGATTTTATCCAGGGCGGCCAGGTCAAGCGGGTGTTCGTCCAGGCCGACGCTCCGTACCGCATGCTGCCCGGCGACCTCGACAAGCTCTACGTCCGGAACGCGACCGGCAAGATGGTTCCCTTCTCGTCTTTTGCCACCGGCCGCTGGTCGTTCGGCTCGCCGGCCTTGAACCGGTTCAACGGATTCCCTTCCATCAACATCTGGGGCGAAGACGCGCCGGGGAGGAGCTCCGGCGAATCCATGCAGGCCATGATGGACGCGATGGCCGGGATGCCGCGCGGAATTGGATACGATTGGTCCGGCTTGTCGTACCAGGAGAAGCAGTCCAGCTCGCAGGCGCCCCTGCTTTATGCGTTCTCGATCTTCGTGATCTTCCTGTGCCTTGCGGCGCTGTATGAGAGCTGGCCCATTCCGATCGCCATCCTTCTCGTCCTTCCCCTGGGTGTCATCGGTGGGGTGATTGCCACGAGCTGGCGCGGGCTGGCAAACGATGTGTATTTCCAGATCGGCCTGCTGACGACGCTGGGCCTGGCCACCAAGAACGCGATCCTGATCGTGCAGTTCGCGAAGCAGGCGCTGGAGAAGGGGATGGACCTGATGGCCGCGACCATCGAGGGCGCCAAGCTGCGGTTCCGCCCGATCCTGATGACCTCGCTGGCGTTCGGGTTCGGCGTCCTGCCGATGGCGATGACCACCGGCGCCGGAGCCGGCGCGCAGAACGCGATCGGCACCGGGGTGCTGGGCGGTATGGTGACCGCCACGTTCCTCGTGATCCTGTTCGCGCCGCTCTTCTACGTGCTGATTGAAAAGACCTTTGGAAAGACGAGCCGCCGTCGCGCGGCCGGAGGCGAATCATGAAAAGGACCCTTCTTCCCATCCTTGCGTCCGTGGTCGCACTGAGCGGCTGCACGCTGGCGCCGAAATACCGGCGGCCGGACGCCCCCATGCCTGCCGCGTGGCCTGCCGGTGCCGAGGGAGAGGCTGCCGCGTCGACCCAGGCAAAGGCCGCGCCGGATATTCCGTGGCAGGAGTTTTTCTCCGACTCAAAACTCCAGCAGGTGATCGGTCTGGCGCTGACCAACAACCGTGATCTCCGGATTGCCGCGTTGACCGTCGAGCGCGCCCGCGCCCTCTACAATATCCAGCGTGGCGAACTGCTGCCGTCCGTCAACGCCGTCGGCACGGGAAGCAAATCGGAAACTCCGGCCGACCTTTCGTCCAGCGGCGAACGCATGACCTCGGAACGCTACGACGTCAACCTTGGCATCGCGGCCTGGGAGATCGATCTCTTTGGGCGCATTCAGAGCCTGAAGGATCGCGCCTTGGAGGAGTACCTCGGCACGGAACAGGCCCGGCGCGGAGCACAGATCCTGCTCGTGTCGTCCGTGGCCGGCACGTACCTCACCCTTGCGGCGGACGAGGAAAACCTGGCCCTGGCGAAAACAACCCTCGAAGCGCAGCAGAGCGGGTACGACCTGATCAAGCGCCGGCGCGACCTGGGGCTCGTTCCGGACGTGGACCTGTTTCGCGCTCAGACCCAGGTGGATACCGCGCGAGGCAACGTGGCCCTCTACACGCAGAAGACGGCGCTGGACAGGAATGCGCTCAATCTGCTGGTGGGTTCCCCGGTACCCGACGAGCTGCTGCCCGCGAGCCTGGCCGGCGTGATCCCTCCCGGCGAAGTGGCCCCCGGCATCCCGTCCGACGTGCTCCTGCGGCGCCCGGACGTCCTCCAGGCGGAGAGCCAGCTCAAGGCCGCCAACGCCGACATCGGCGCGGCGCGCGCCACGCTCTTCCCGCGCATTTCGCTCACGGCGGCGTTCGGGACCGCCAGCGCCGAGCTGTCGGGGCTGTTCAAGTCCGACTCCGACGCATGGAGCTTCGCGCCGCGCGTCTCGATGCCGATCTTCGACACCCGCACGTGGTCGGCGCTCCGGGCCACCAAGGTGCAGAGAAAGCTCATCGTGGCGCAGTACGAGAAGACGATTCAGAACGCCTTCAAGGAAGTGGCCGACGCCCTGGCCGTCCGCGACACAGTGAACGAGCAGTTGTCGGCGCAGACCTCTCTCGTCAACGCCGTGGCGGAGACCTACCGCCTGTCCAACTCCCGTTACGAAAAGGGGATGGACAGCTACCTCAGCGTTCTCGACGCGCAGCGGTCGCTGTATTCCGCCCAGCAGGGGCTGGTCTCCCTCGGCCTCGCGAAGGTCGCCAACACGGTGCAGTTGTACGCAGTGCTGGGTGGTGGTTGGAACGATGCGAAGCCGTAAGATTTTCCAAGGATTGGAAAATCGGGCGGGAAAACTTCCAAGGTTTGGAAAATTCCGTGTAGACGCGATTTGAAATCGCGTCTACGAGGAGTCTACGGTCCCTGCCGCACGTTGATGTGGTACAAGCGTATCGGGCTTCCGCCCATCGTGGTGTCCACGATGTTGGTCCAGCGGTCGGTCGGCACCGTGATGTTGCTCCACGTCCCGAGCGGTTTGAAGGAATTCGTCAGGATGTTGCCGTCCAGGTAGTGCACGCTGTACACGCGTCCCGTGTGCGCAAACCATTCAAGGAAGAATCCGGATGCGCCGTTTGTGATGGAATCCACCTCGAAGCAATCGGCCGTGATATTCGGATCGGTTCCCGCGATCACCTCGTCGCCGTCCTTCAGTCCGTCGCCGTCGGTGTCCGGGTTATTCGGATCGGTGCCGGTGTCGGTGGGTCCGTTGTACGTGCCGTCGTTGGTTTCATAGACGTCCGGGATGCCGTCGCTGTCCGAATCGACCATCGAACCCGTGTCGTTGATGCTCATGTAGAGGCCGTTGGTGACGGGGCTGGACACGGCGACCACCATGCCGGTGAACAGAACGTTGTCTATGTGGCCGACATATGTGTCATTGTTCTTCAGCATGTGAACGAGGATCGCGATTTCCTTGACGTCGTTCGGGTCCAGGATGCCGGTGAATTCGTCCAGGTTGGCGCGGACCGTGTGCCAGCCGCCGGGGAGGTTCGTCTCGCTGTAACTGCTGTACCCGCCGACGCTGTCCTTCACCTGCAGTTCGAGCCTCGTGTTCAGATTGCTCCGTTCGTAGAAGTCGACCGAGAACGCGACTCCTGCGAGGTTGGTCGGCAGCGCGAATGGATTCACATACGTGTAGGCCATGTAGTAGGCGGACGTTCCGAGCGGGTTGGTGTGGCTTGAGAAGACCTGCCAGCAGCCATTGACCCCTTCGCTCGCGTCGTCGCTGAAGCCGAAGTTCAGATATCCCTGTCCGCCCGTGCCAAAGCAGCTCACGAACCACGGAGCCGGCTCCATGTGCTCGCCCCGTGTCCGGTCCTCGAAACCATCGGTGAAGTTGTTGCCGAGTTCGGGCTCCTCTACGACGCCGCCGGTGACCACCCACGGGGTGCCGGTGAAGGTGATGTTGTCGAACACGCACAACTGCGTATTGGTGTTGGCCATCTCGAACACGACCACGAGTCTTTGAACCCGGGTCGGGTCGAATCCGGGGTTGTGAATGAACGGGGCAAACTGTCCCAGGTTGGCGCGGAGGGTGTCCCAACCGCCGGCGCCGCCGTAAGGTTCGCTGTACTGGAACGGCTTGTTGTTGCTGTCCTCGAGTTTCATGGTCATGGTGCCCGCGAAGCCGTTCGTTTCCCGGAAGTCGAAGGAAAACACGATGTTGGTCCAGTCGTTGGTGTTAGACGGCAGCGACCAGGTCTCGCTGTAGTTTCGCAGCATGTAGCAGCCCCACCAGCCGCCGGGGTTCGCGGTGCAGCCCGCCGCGATGAACGCCGCGTTGGTCCCGCCCGAGGCGATATCGGTGATGCCCTCGGCATAGAGCGTAGGCCTGGTTAACTCGGCGTACGTGTCGGCATCCCAGGGCAGGAGAAGCGACGAACCTTCGCCGCGTTCCAGGTCCTCGAACGTATCCACCACATCGTGGTTGTTGGTCACGGGGCCGATGGATCCGCCGCTGACGGTACGGGCGCGCCACCAGAACTGCGTGGCGACGATGCCCGGGACGGTGATGGTGAACTGGTTGCTGGCGCTCCCGCTGAACGTCACGATATTCGAGGACGCGACCGCGACACTGCCGGTCATGAGGTCGAGGAAGACTGTGTAGGGCTGGGCGCTGGTCATCGAGGGCTGCCACAGGCTGGCGCGGCTGAGCGGGGTGGGGTATTCGGCGGCCTTGTACGAAGGCAGCTCCTGCCAGGTCACGGTGACGTTGTAGTTCTGGCCCGTGGTCACGCTGGGCGGAATGGAGAGGGGCCGCGCGCCCCACGCCATGCGCGTGGAGAGTCGGCACTCGCTGACGGTTGTGCCGCCGTTCTGCAGCCAGGCGTGGAGGACATAGGCGCGCCCGTCGGGAGAGGAGATGTAGTCTGCGTCGCCGAGGTCCGCATCGGGCAGGGCCAGGTCGAGGTTGTTTGTCCCGACGCCGCTGACGCCGGCGACGTGGGTCCAGGCATAGCGCGTGAACGGCGCGTCGGCGCGCTCGAACGCGAGGTACAGGTCAAGATTGGCGCCGCGCGTGTCGTAACCGATGGTGTTTGAGACCGTGCTGCCGTTCGGCCAGAAACCGGAAGGTTCCTGCACCATCCAGATCTTGGAATCGCCCGGGTTGGCCAGCGATTCATTGTTCGTGTAGGCGTAGAGCAGAACGTACTGGTCGCCGGCCATTGTCAGGCTGACTTCGCCGTCGGAGTTGGCCTCGATGACGCCGGCCGCGGGACTGAGCCGTTCGACGGTCTTCCCCTTCATCAGGTTTGTTGCGGTGACGGTGATCGTGGCGGGATTGGTGCTCTCGTTGAGCAGGGAGATCAGCACGCTGCCGTTGGTGCAGATGCGGTAGTCGGGGACGACATAGAAATAGCCGGCGCCGGAGATATCCACTTGGGGCATCAGTCCAAACCACGTGCGGTAGATCGCCCGGCCCCAGTCGTAATGCAGCTGCCAGACCATGTGGTCGCCCGCGGGGCTGACCGACCAGCTGCCGCCGCCGATGGTCGTGTCGCCGAGGGTCCACGGGTTGATCGCGGCGCGGCCGGCGGCTCCGTGTCCCTTGATCTGGAGGGTTGGATAGCCGCTGCCCTCGGTGGAGTGAACCACCGTGGTTCCGGAATTCGCGGAGAGATTGTCCATTCTGATCCATGTGACGGTATGCGTCCATGGGTAGGAGGGGGAGAGCGGATCGAGGGATCCGTCGTAGACTTGCTGGATCGCGCTGTAGGGCCAGTCCCAATTTCCTGAAATCCCGCCGTGCCACGTGTTTGTTGCGGCGGACACGGTCAGGCCGAAGATGTTCGAGATGACGGCGGCCCAGCCCGGATTTTCCTTGTGATACGGGTTGTAGCGGCCGGGCAGGGCGGCGTTGGCGTGGATGTTGACGCCGGCGGCGATCACATTGGTCAGGGCGTACAGCCGGTTGGTCTGCATCATGAACGCGTGCGAAAGGAGCATGGCCCGCGCGTTCGTGTACGTGCCGGCTTCGAGATCCTCCTCGTCGATGAACCCGGGCTCGTAGCCCAGCCGTTTCAGACCGCCCCACAACATGCAATTTTCCTGGTTGGCGCGGCCCCAGACCATGTCCGCGTCGCTGGACCAGTAGAAGTTGATGTCCGGCGGCGGGTTGCGTGAGGCGCCGAACAAGTTATGCACGTTGACCTGTTCCATGCGGCGGAAGGTTTCGAGGATGTTCCAGTAGACCGCGCTCTTGATCAGGCGGTTCGTCTGGACAATCCCGAATCCGAACTCGCGGAGCTGCGACCCGCTGAACGGCCGGTCGTTCCATGTGAAGATGTGCGTGCCGATGCCGCCGGCCATGAGGACTTCCCAGACCTGGCCGGGGAGGGCCTGGGCTTGCCGGGGAGACGCTCCGGGAAACAGGTTGTCGGTGCTGCTGTGGCCGGTCTCGGTCACCAACACGGGGAGGCCGGCCTGGTCCTGGTACTTTGTGATGCCGAACTGCGCGGTGCGCAGTTCGTTGTTCTCGAGGGCCCACGCGTAATTGTTGATGGACCAGAAATCGAGCGGCGCGCCGGCGGCCAGGCATCGCGCGACGATGGTCTTCGCGTCCTCGCAGGTGTTGTTCGCATCGAATCCGCTATAGATTCCGCCGACCATCGAGTAGCTTCGGAGATGGTTCGTGTCGGCGTTCTTCGCGGCGACGGATCCGACGGCCACAAAGTCGCCGACGCTTTTCTTCCGCCACTGGAGCAGGTCGTGATAGGCCGGGTAGTAACGGTTCTGGAGGTTGGTGTTGTTGGGCGCGTTGTATCCGGGGTAGTTCGTCGGCATGGGCACGACGTTGAAGGCCGCGTAGGCCGTTCCCCAGTTGGTGTTCAGGGCGCTGATGCTGCCGGCGTAGAGGTTGGTGAGGTACGCGCGGAACGACGGCAGGGAGTCCGTCGCGTCGTATCCCAGGAACAGATGAGGGTCATTGGCTTCCCACAGGTCGAAATACGCGTACTCGTTGCCCAGGATCCATCCCGCGATGGCCTTGCTGTCCTTGTAGCGGCCGGTGACGCGCGCGATGAAATCGGTGTAGGCTGCGCGGGCGAGGGGGCTTTCGTAGTTGAGGATGTAGGTGGTCTGGCCGTTGATGTTGACCGCCTTCCACGATGAGGCGGCCCATGAGGGCGCATACTGGTATCCGATGAGGGGGAAAAGGCGCAGTCCAAGTTCCTCCGCTTTTTCGACAATGTAGTCGGTCATGGTCCAATCGAACACATTGTCGGCCGTTTCGATGTTGCCCCAGGTGAAGTCCACGCGCAGCGAGTCGGCGTGCATCTTGCGCATTTCGCGCATGTCGTAGTCCAACTGCTCCTTGCTCTGGTAGGCGAAGACGTTGCCGTTGATTGTCTGGTAGGCGAACCCGTGCGGGATCCAGTAGTTCGTGGTGAGGGGGTCCCAGAAGTATCCGTTCCTCATTTCGATGCAGTTCCCGCCGCCTTGGGCGGCCGGGGGGGCGACCAGCAGAGCCACGGCGAGAGCGCCGAAAAGGAGGGCGTGCTTTGTGTTCATGGTGTAACGATTATAATACGTCATTTCGAGCCTTCCTGTAAGGGCTCGTCGGTCCTTTTTCCGGCGCGCGGGAACGAGGTGTATCCCACTGGCAAACAGGGGCCGTATTTACAGGAAGTGCTTTGCCCGCTATGAGTAAGGCTTGTCACTGAAAGATCAATCTGGCATAGAGAGTGTGTGCCGTACACTCTGCCCATATGGAAAGGAATCTGCTTGTGAAAAAGGCATTTCTGGTTGCGGCTTTCCTGGCCGGTATCGTGTGTTCCGGATGCAAGACCATCCCCAGCGCTCACATTGGCGAACTCGCGTTGGGCATGGAGCCGGCGCAGGTGAAGGACATCATGGGCCCGCCGTTCACGGTTCGCGCGGCCAAGCAGTACGAGAACGGCGAAAGCATGGAAGTGTGGGAGTACATTGCTCCCTACTTCTCGCTCGCCGCGTGGGACGACAAGTACGACAAGACGTACTGGATCGTATTTGAAAACGGCAAGGTCGTGCAGTGGGGTGAGCCCGGCGATTTTTCGGGTACCGACACGGCGACGGGCAATGTTCTGGTCAAAGACTACTTCAACAAGAAACTGCTGAAGTGATTCTTGAGGGTGCTTAATTCACAGCGATCGGGCTTTCATCGGTGGATGGCCATCAAACGGAGCCAGCTGTTGCTCAAAGCCGGCGAGGAACACGACCGCTGTATTCAGCCCGGCAGGCGGTTCAGCCTGTTCGTCGCTATCCTCTGGTTGTGCATCTCCGGTGTGACGGCGCAGGCCCAGTTTGTCCGCATCGGGCCGTTTGATTTCGGCGCCAGCGCGGACCTGGACCTCATCTACTCGACCAACGTGGAAGGCGTCCGGCCCGGCGCGACGGACAAGGAGATGAAGGATTACTACGCCGTGGCCTCGTTCAACCTCGCATCCAGTTCGACCAGCTTCCGAAATTCCGCCATCGACCTGAGCACCGGAATTAGCGTGGAGCGGCACTTGCGTCGCACGGATCTCGACACGACATCCGACCCGTTCGGGCAGGGGCAGATCGACACGGCGTTTGAGCTGGGTCGGTACACCCTGCGGCTGAATCTGGCCAATATCACGACTTTCGAAGAGAAGGAGGGCACCTACACACCCTCGGGTTCGAGGAACAAGCGCGATGTCCGGACGGTTACGGATTACGGGGCTGAATTGGAGTGGAAGAGAAACGACCTTACCGTGGCCGGCGGGGCCACCGGCTCCCGGGAGAGGCATCGGGAGGATGAATTCAAAGTCGCGGACCAGAACAAGTACAGCACCTACTTGAACGGCGACTGGCAGTTTTCCGAGCGGTTGGGCCTGAATTTCGCGTACAAGAGAGAGAAGACGGACCTCATTAATGTGGAAGATTCCTACGATGGATGGGATGAGAAGACCACGGTAGGGCTGGAGTTCATGATTCTTGAACGACCGCACCTGACCTACACGCTGGGCGCGGAGAAGTCGAAAGTGCAGGATGAGGAGATCGGTTGGGAGCCCACGCATACGCTCACGTTGGATGACCATTTTGAGTTCAGTCCTCGCACGAGGTTGACCGGCAATATCTCGTATAAATACGCGGACAAGTACGCCGACGATGAAATAGCGCTGACATGCAATGCCTCCTTGGAGAATGAACTGTCACGAACCGCGCAGCAATCCCTCCGGGTGAGCAAGCAGGCCGCCGGCACGTTCGGGTCGACGGAGAAGACGGATGTGACGTCGGTCGATTACGTTTTCCGCAAAGATGACC
>CALMZY010000298.1 GCA_937870865.1 uncultured Lentisphaerota bacterium
TGAAGAAGATCAAGCTGGAGGTCGCGGTGAACGAGGAGTTCGTGAAGCCGACGATCGAGGCCATCATCGGCGGCGGCAAGACCGGCGCGGTCGGCGACGGCAAAATCTTCGTCCTGGACCTGGCGGAGTGCATCCGCATCCGGACCGGCGAGACCGGCAACGTGGCGATCGGGTAGGGCAATCCCGTACACTCAGTACTGCAGTTGTGCGGCGCGGTAGTAGCGGAGAAACAGGTCGGTGTTCGTATCCACGATCGAAAGGGTCGGCGCCGTGGCCGTGACCACACCGCTGATGTTTGTCCACGGGCCTGTCACGAGGTTCGTCGTCCGCTGAAGAACGTACGGCAGGCCCGGCTCCGCAATCCACCGGTTGCTGACCGTGCCGTCCGGTTGCACGACGAGGGCAAACATCTGGCGTGACGACGAATACGAATTGGTCGCGCTGAAGTACTGCGCGCCGGACAGGTACGGCTGCGCGAAATCATTCGTGCGCGGCTCGCCGAGATTCGCGTAGCCGCCAGGCGTTTGTCCCATCGGCCCGAGCGCCTGGTTGGACAGGAAGCCGTGGTCCGAGCTGTTCACGAACGCCGTGATCTTGATCTCGGAGTCCAGTTCGCCGTTCGCCCCGTCGACGAGCGCGACGGGGATCGCAAGCTCGAGGCCGGTTGTCACATTGGGTGCATCGGCCGCGCTCGGACTGGCCGCACCTGTGCCGGTGACGCCGCCGGTGTTGCTGTTCCGGAAGCCGAGACGCACGCCGTAGTTGAGCGTGAACGAGTCAGGGTACGACCCGGGAAACGAATCTGCCGCGGTACCGAGATCGAGCGCGATCCCGCCCCCGCCGCTGGGGAGCGTGCCGTACTGAAGCTGGCCGCGCCAGATTTCCCGATATCCGTAGCCGGGCCCGAAATCCTGCACAATCGTGTAATTGTGGAACGTCAGGAAAAAGTCGTGGGAGACGCCCACGTCGAACTTCAGGCCGTCGTTCGCCGGATTCAAATGACCCATCCGGTTCAGGCCGCCGCCGTCCACGTCGGCATTGTCTCCGCGCAGGCTGCTTTGCCCGCCGGCGATGCTGTCGATGAAGACGTCGAGCCGGTTCATGTTCCCCGCCGGAAACTGAACGCCTTGCCCGCCGGTTTCCAGGTTGCCGGCGAAAAAGAGAAACAGCGTGCCGTCCGAGACCCGCGCGTACGCCGCGTCCAGCTCCGATCCGCCGATGGCAAAACGGATATTTCCATTCGTCGCGTCGCCGAAGGCTGTCGGCGTGTCCTGGACCGCCAACGCGGGCCCGTAAAACGCCGCGTCGAGCACGCCGTCCAGGACAGGCGATTGCGCGCACGCGGCAGATGCGGCGAGGATGACGAAACACAAGCAGGCGAGCAAATGGGCACGACGCAACATAAGCGGTTATAGAATACGCGGGCCGGCATGATTCTGGATAGGTTGCGCGACTTGATTTCCTGCGCCCTTGACGCAACAGTGTTCAGGTGAGCGTGCGACGGGAGGAGAAGAGTTCCTGGACACCGTTGACACGAGTCTAAGACGCCGGGCGATCCGCAGGTTTAAAACCGACCCGGTGCCGGCGCAGTTGATCACGCGCTGTCTGGAAGCTGCGCGGCTTGCTCCGTCGGGGACCAACTGCCAGCCGTGGAAATTCCTCGTGGTTCGCTCCGCCGAGAAGCGGCGCGCGCTGATGGATGCTGCGTTCGGCCAGCCGATGTTCGACCAGGCCCCCGTGGTGGTCGTCCTGCTGGGCGACACGAAGATGTACCGCAAGCGCTTTCGGACGGGCCAGGAGCTGATCGAGGTGGGCGCGATCGTGCGCGAGGACGCCGACAAGGCGCTGGCGGCCTACAAGGAGATGAAGCCGGACGAAGATGATGCCGCCGCCATCGCAAGAAACTGCATGATCGCAGGACAGAACCTGATCCTCGAAGCCACGGACCTGGGTCTTGGCTCGTGCTGGGTGATGCTGTTCAAGCACGAGAAGGTCGTCGAGTTGTTCGGGCTCCCGAAAAACCTTCTTCCGGTCGCGCTGATCCCGCTCGGGCATCCCGACCAGGACCCGCCGCCGCGCCCACGGTATCCGCTTTCGGAAGTGGCGTTCGATGAATCGCCCGACCGGCCGTGGATCACGCCGCCGGACCGCGGTACGTGAACACGAGCAGGGTGATGTCGTCGGCCGGCTCGTGCCCCTGCTGGTACTCCTTCACTTCGCCGTAGATGGCGTCCAGGATTTCCTGCGCGGGCCGGTTCGCGCGCGCCGCGACGCACTCCAGGAACCGCTTGTCCCCGAACAGGCGGCTCTCCATGTCCATGGCTTCCGTGATCCCGTCCGTGTAGAGAAGAATCCTGTCGCCGGGCGCGAGGTCGAACTCGCCGGACCCGTAGGCGAAATCTTCTGTGGCGCCGATCGGCACGGCGTGGCTGCGGCCTTTTTCGCCGAGGATCGATGAAACGCCGCCGCGCGATATTTTCAGCGCGGGGAGGTGCCCCGCGTTTGTGAACGTCGCGCGGCCGGTCTTCAGGTTGCAGACAAAGTAGAACAGCGTGGCGAACATGGACGACGGGGTGTCGTCCGCGATCATCCGGTTGACGTGCGTCAGCGCCTCGCCCGGGTTGGCGAACCGGATCGCGGTGTCGCGCAGGAGCGTGCGGATCATCATGAGGAAGAGCCCG
>CALMZY010000299.1 GCA_937870865.1 uncultured Lentisphaerota bacterium
TGAACACGCTGATGCGTCGCAGTTCAGGCTGCTTGAAGCCCGCCTGCCAGACCGTCAAAGAGTGTTCGCCCGGCTGCAATCCGACCAACCTTGCCGGAGTCACAATCAAGTTGTTGGTTCCATGCCCATAGAGCACCCCATCCAAGTAAATGAGCGCACCGGTGACGACGTTATCGTTGTTGTCGCGCGTGGCGACATTGACCGCACCGACGGCACCATAGATATCGTTGGACGAGAACCGGACCATGGCGCGTGATCCGACAGGAACACTGACGATCTTCGGAGCGATCATCGGCCCGTTGGTCGGAGCAAGGCGGATCTCGTGAACGCCCGCCAGGACGCTCAAGCGCATGGGCGTCGTGTTCGTTACGCCGCGCGCATCCACGAGAACGGGGTACGCCTTGTTGTCCTCGGTGACGACGTCCAGATATCCCCTGCCCGAATTCGTCCCGATCGTGACCAGCGTAATTTCGCTCTCGCGCAGATCAACCACAGGCGGCGCGTAGAACGCGAAGTTCGTGCCTGCGTACAGCACGTGCCGTCCGACCACCAGATCGCCGAGCAGGGTCGGCTGAACCGTGTTCAACTGCCAATCGGGGTGATTGATCGCGATCGACATGCCCGTGGAGGCCAGATACGTCGTGACATCAATCAGCCCGGGATTCGCCACGCCGTTCCAAATGCGGGCCTGGTGATTCGTCGTGAGGCCGTTGACATAGCAGATGTTTGACGGGTTGGCCCCGCGGAACATCACGCCGAGGTAGGCGCGGCCCTTGCCCGGCTCCATCTCGAAATGGCAAGCACTCACCGCACCGGTCGCCCTGAGGTTCAACCACCCGTTGCCCGCCAGGTCGACGCTGAAGACGCCCGGATTCAGTTGACGCCCAAAACCGTACGGATCGTTGAACAGCGTGCCGTTCCAGAACTCAGATTGATGGCTGGGTTCCGACGCCTTGACGTAGTACCGGCCGAGCGGCAGGCCGGAGATCGCGTAACTGCCGTCCTCGGCGGTCATCGCCTCGCCGAAAATCTTGCCCGGGAGAACATACTTGTTCCCCTGCACGAAATTCGTGACGTTCCCGCGCCCGATCGCCTGGACGCGGGCGCCTTCGATCGGCGCGCCGTTGATGTCGCGCACCCAGCCGACGATCTTCACGCCTTCGTAGATCGTCACATCGTCGACGTACCAGCCGGCGAAGTAGTTATTGACCCCGTTCGCGGTGAAGACGAAACGCACCTGGACATTCGTCTGCCCGGCGAACCGGGAAATATCCAGCACGCGGTGCACCCAGCGCCCCACGGCATTCGTCAGGGCATTGGAGACTCCGCTGACGCCGGACAACGCACTGCTGACCGGGTACCAGTTCGATCCGCCGCCGCTGCGGCCGAAGACCTGAACAAAATCGGCGTTCGGCTCTGTCGCGTAGTACTCGTTCCAGGCCACGAACAGGTTGGTCACGGTCAGCGCGGAAAACCGGGGGCTTTCCAGCGCGGCGGCCTGCTGGTTGTACTGGGAGTTGTACCCCGCCGCCCAGTTCGTCCCCATGGCGGCGTCGGTAGAATACGCATATACCGTGTTGGTCGTGTGGTCATACATGTAGACCACGTTGCTGCCGTTCGGCACCGGCTCCGCGCGGGAAAGGTGCCAGAGATCGGCACCCACGTACGCATTCAGCTTGCGATGAGTCCAGTTCGTCCGGCTCGGCGTTTCGAAGTTTTCCTTCAGGAGCGTGTGAAGGAGATCATATCCGTTCATCACGGGCCAGCCCAACTGGAACATGTCGCCGTCGCTGATCCCGTGGCCCAAGCCGTCCGCGTTACGCGGATTGCTGCCGCTGTCCACCTCGTACTTGTCGTCCAAGCCGTCGAGATCCGTGTCCGGCGTGGAGGGATCTGTCCCGTGCGTGTTGACTTCAACTCCGTCCGAGAGACCGTCGGAATCGCTGTCGGTCGTCCGCGGGTCCGAGCCCCAATTAAACTCATCCACATTGATCAAGCCGTCGCCGTCGGCGTCGCCGGCCGCGTCGGCAGGGTTGACGGGGTTGAAGTCGTTGATCATTTCCCAGCCATCGTCCATTCCATCGGCGTCCGTGTCAGGCAGAGTCGGGTCCGGGCTGACAGGGCCGACCGCAACAGTAACGCACTGGTTGGTATACGCCGTATACCACTGGAACTCCTCCATGTCGAGCGCGCCGTCGCCGTCGAGGTCGGCGGAAGGCAGTTGATTCGTGTTGCCCGTACTGAAGTTCCGGTAATCGATCGCGCCGTTGTCCAGCGGATCCATCGCCAGGGGGCCGACATGAGCGGGGTTGCTGGTCGAGTAGAACCATTCCCAGCCGTCCTTCATCCCATCCCCGTCCGTGTCGGGATTGCAGGCATCCGTCCCGACCGCGATTTCCGTCACATTGCTGAGGCAGTCGTTGTCGTTGTCCCCCACTCCGGAAATGGCTGCCGCGGACAGGATCACGCTGTTGTCTTCAAAGAGGCCGTTGGTATCGCCCGCCCGGACACCGAAGCAATACGAACGATTGGCCGTCAGGCCGGTGACATTGTAAGTAAGCACATTCGTCACCGTGGCTATCAGGTTCGAGAAGACATGTCCCGCGTTGCAGGAGGGCGTGGACCCGCAGGTCCACCAGCTCGTGCCGCGGGAGATGCGATAGATGATCGTCGAGGATATGTCGTCCACCGCATTGGTCCAGAAGAGCTGGACGTTGCTGTTCGTCCCGCCGATCGCGCGCTCGAGGCCGTTGAAGGCCGGCGGATCGCGATCGCCGATGAGTGAATACGCGACAACCTCCGTATTCGTCATCTCCGTGGGATCCCACGCATTCTGGAAGACGACCGTCGGCAGGTTGACCCCGTCCACAACGATCGCCGGATACTGCGAAACGCCGCCCGGGATGGCGATCCCCGGGGGATTTTCAGAACCGCCGACGCCCACCCAGCTTGATCCCACCAGCTTTCGGCAAAGGATGCTGTTTTCGTTGCTGGTCCCAGCCTGCCAGGAAACGAACACTGTGCCGTTGGGAGAAACGCCGATCGAGGGCGACGACACGGCAAGATTGGAGGATGCACTGATGCCCGGATACACTTGCGAGTTACCCAGAGCACTCCAGCTTCCTGAATATCGCGATGCGGATATCTGGCGGAGAAGATAGCCGGTCGGAGTAACGTCAAAAAGCTGTGACCACGCCAAATACAGCGATCCGTTCGGACCCGCGGCAAGCGACGGGGCGGATGCGTAAGGGGCCAAGCCCTGGGTACCCAGACTTACCCAGGAACTTCCACTCCAACGGTGGACCTGTATGGCAGGCGTCGGCAATCGGACATCATCCCAGGCAACAACAGGCCTGCCGGAACTGTCGATGACCATGCAAGGAGTTCCCACAGAGCTGTCCGCCGCAACACCAGGAACGCCGTTCGTGTGAGAACCCGCAAAACCAACCCAGTTAGTCCCGTTCCACGCCGCGACAAAGACCCGGGCGCCGCTCTCAGGGGATAATGTTCGCGTCCACGCCACCACGGGGAAGCCGTTCGTTCCCACACGAACCACGGGCTTGGTCGCGTTGTAATTGGCCAACCCGGACACGCCGTTCCCCTGCGCGGAATTCGCCAGCTCGATCCAGTCGGAGCCGTTGAACTGCTTCAAGTAAATCTGGCTGACGGTCTCCGGCGGCCGGGGTTGTTCCGTCCACGCCACGAAAATGTTCTGGCCCTGAACGGCGATCGACGGCTCGTCCGAATTCTCCAGCGTCATGTCGATGCCCATGGCATTGACCGAATCGCGGATCTCGTACCACTGATTGTCCAGGCGCTTCCAAGTCCCGAGTTCGGACAGGTCGCCGGCGGGACCCGCCCACCGCTTGACCATGATCTGGCGGCGCAGGGTTCCCTCATCGGGCGACATG